>JAYEFQ010000134.1:0-72806 GCA_034658655.1 Bacteroidota bacterium | reverse complement strand
AATTGATACAGAAGGCGGCTACACCTTACTGCCAGAACTTGCCAAAACTGATTTATCAGGAAACCAGCGCAAGCAATTACGGGAATTTCATCCTCCAATTCCAACCCGTGAAGTCAGTTTGTGCTACTGAAAAGGATATCCTCGCAAACGCTTGTTGGAGGCCTTAAAAAGCAAGATTATCAATAATATTCCGACAAAGATGAGAGAAAAACAAGGTGAAATTATTCCATTGACGTAAAAAGGTGCGCACTAATTGTATTAAAATTCATTAACAGATAACGCTTTAGCCCTGATGCCTGTTAAAACGGATATCCAATTCCAAAATTCAAGGTAAAATCATTTAGTTCAAGTTCATCGAAAGTGCTTAGCCAGCGTTCATTTTCCGGATAAGCCGGATCGTAAAGTGGCATCCCAAAATCGAATCGCAAAATAAAGAATGAGAAATCAAATCGTAATCCAACTCCTGTTCCCAGTGCAATTTCTTTATAAAATGTATTTGGATTAAAAAGCGCGCCTTCTCTGTCGTCCGATTTGTCAATTGCCCAAATATTTCCGGCATCAACAAAAAGGGCACCTTTAACAAAGGCAATTAAATCAAATCGATATTCCAGATTAAAAAGGAGTTTCATATCTGCAATTTGATTAAAAAATGCACCGCTGCTATAGGTTCCAGGGCCGAGTGTTCTGACTTGCCATGCCCTGATGTCGTTTGCGCCTCCAATGTAATATTTTTTGACAAAAGGCAGCCCTTGGGTTGAATTTCCAAATGGTATTCCTGCACCAATGTATGCTCTATATACGAGATTTTGGTGTTTATCAATTTCTTGGTAAAACCGTGCGTCAATGTCGGCTTTTATATATTGAGCGAACTCTAAATCAAAAAGTTTATATGCATTTGAGCTGGATGTGGGAAGGTTAAATGTTGGGCCTAATGCACGCATTAAATTTCCTGATGTTTCTAGATTTGTCCAAATATACCAGTGGTTTTTTGTTTTTTTTATATTCTGGTTATTGAAAATCATATCCCAACTAATGGCTGTTATCAGTTGGTTTTCAAAACTATATCGAATATATAAGGAGTCAATTTGATCTCGAAATCCTTGATCAAAATCAAATATTTTCACGGTATAATATTCGATTGGGTTAAACCGATACATAAAGAAATTATTTTTGCTTTGCCACTGATATCCAAAGCTTGCATTTCCCAATGTTCTAGTATAATCTGGTCGGTTTTGGTGATTAAAACTCAATTGAAAACTCGTGGATGGGTTATGGTTTTTAATAAAGCGCTCGCTTTGCAGTGGAAGCATGAGTTTCGGGACATCAAGTTTGAGCTCGGTCCCAAATTCAAAAGTATTGAGAAGGCGCTCCTCTAAATCTTCTGTCCCCGGCATAGTTTGCAATGATCCCATAAATTTTGTTGAGAATACTTCTGCACCTCTAAAAATATTTCGGTTTTGATAAGTGAACACCCCTGCTATGCCAAAATTCCCGCTAGAGTTTGTGCCTTCTGCTTCTGTTGTATATGATTGGCGATTTAGTGGGGATAAATATATGTGTGCGTCTAAAAAAGGGTTTTCAGCGTTCCATACCTCGCGACGATAATCTTTGGATTTTTTGAACTGAATGCTAATGCCTTTGAATTGTTTAAGTGCAGATAAGCTTTTTTGAGTTAATTTTACTTCATTTTGATTGTAATCATCTCCTGGCTTAATGTAATTCGCTTGGAGAATAACTTCTGGTTTAATCTTTAATTCTCCATCCACGAGGAATATGAAATCTTTATAATAGACAGTATCTAAGGTTTGTAAATATGCTTCTTTTTCAACGGAGTATTTTCCTCTATTAAAATTCACATAAATATATACTTGCTTTATGCGTTGTCTGGTAAATATTTCTTCAAGAAAATAGCGGTCGGCTTCAAACGATTTTTTAATGCTTAAGCGAATCTCAACTTTTGAATTGTAATTTGTCGTGTCAGCATAATAGTGGATATTTGATTGCCCAAAATAGTAATATCCATTATTTTTCATTTGATTTAAGATGCGTTCTCGCTCTTTGAGTAGTAAATCCATATCAAATACATCCCCAGATTTTACGACAGATTTACTAGTGTCTTCAATAATAATATCCTTGACAAATGGATCTATAATATCATAAGTAATCGAATGAATAGTGTAAGGTTGTTCTGCAGAAATCTTAAATTTGAGTGATGCTTTTTTTTCATCTTTCTGATTGATAATCAAGCTATCATTAATCTCAAATTCATAATATCCCTTTTTTTGGAGATAATTTTCAAGGTTTTGCAAGCTTTTATAATGTAACGAACTTTTGTAAATAACAGGAGATTCACCCACAACTTCTCCAATGCGTTTAATGAATTTTGGTGGGTGTTTACTCGTGTCCTTTGGGTGTGTAAGGTTATATGTCCACAAATGAAATTTTAGAAAACCTAGGGTTTTATGATTTGGCATTTGTTTCATGGATGCTTTTAAATCACTTTCGTCAATATTTGGATTGTCACATTGAATTTCAACAACGTTTAATAGGTACTCGTCTTCGCCAACTAATTTTGTTGATTTGCAAGATGCAATTAACAAAATGATTGCCATTAATATACAAGTAATTGTGAGCCAGCGATATGTAAAAATGCTTTTCAAATGTTATTTTTTTCAAAATTAATATTTTATACTGAAAAAATGCACGCTGTGCGCTAAAAATGATAAGGATATGTTCGCTTTTAAAACTTATATGAATCTAAACATCATTTGTTTTATTTTCGTCTCATATATTAAATTTAACATTCGACATGTTTTCAGTTAGTTCCCACAGTTTTTCTCGATCCGATTCATTTTTTGCTGTTTCGGGAACGAAAGCTTCTGTTGGGTAACCTTTGTGTTCTCTTTTTCCATGTGGTCCATAGAAGTTCCCAGGTTCAGCATTTGGGGATGTTGCTGCATATAAAATCGGAAGCGCTCCCTTATTTGCAGTTTGGGTAATAATCGGCATGAGTAAATATCCCAAAGCTTTTAACGCCCAATTCGGTTTCATATTTTGGAATAAATTCGTGTCGGATACTCCCGGATGTGCTGCATATGATCTGGTTTTTAATTTGCTTAATTCCAGTCGTTTGTCTAACTCCATCGAAAACATTAAATTTGCGAGTTTGCTTTGCTGGTAGGTTTTCCAGCGATGGTAATTTGCTTTAAAGTTAACATCGTCAAAGTGAATTTTTCCATTATGACTTGCAATACTAGAAACAGTTACGATCCGGCTGTTCTCTGTTTTTTTTAGAAGTGGAAATAATTGTGCCATTAATGCAAAATGCCCAATATGATTTGTGCCGAATTGCAGTTCAAACCCATCTTTTGTTTCGGTATAAGGAGGTGCCATTACTCCTGCATTATTAATTAAAATATGAATGCGGTTATATTCTAAACATATTTTTTCTGAAAACGATTTTATAGAATCTAAACTTGCCAAATCTAGTGATTTAACAACTATATTTGCTTTTGGAGTATGAGAGAGTATTCTTTTTTTTGCATTTTCTCCCGATTTAATGTTTCTGCATGCCATGATAACCAATGCATGCTTTTCAACGAGTGCTTTAGAAATTTCATAGCCCAGCCCTGAATTTGCACCGGTTACAATTACTTGCTTTCCTGACATGTCAGGCATATCTTTAATAGTCCATTTTTTCATAGTCGCTTGTTTATTTGTTAAAACACCAAATGAAAGCCGCAGATGCTCTTTATGCTTTTGATTTTGGTAATAATAATTTAAATGTGCTGCCTTTGTTGATTTTAGAGCTGAATGTAAGTTCTCCTCCAAGCATTTCAGCCAGTTTTTTTGAAATAGGAAGCCCTAAGCCTGTTCCACCTTCAACAAGATGTGTATGTGTTTGGCCAAAGCGTTTAAAAATAATATCGTATGATTCTTTTGGAATTCCCAATCCTGTATCGATTACAGAGACGATTAAATTGCCTGAGTTTTCAGTTAATGAAATTGTTATTCCTCCTTCTTTAGTGAATTTTATGGCATTACTAATGAGATTATCGAGGATTTGTTTTATGCGGATAGGGTCAGAAGACAGTATGATTTTATCAGAATTAGAATTAAGTTCTACGTTGAGATACAATCCTCTAGCGATGACTTGCTTTTCAAAAAACTGTTTTTCCGATTTTATGAGTGAAAATAAATCAAACGTTTGATTTTTAATTTCTACTTCCCCTGCATCAAGGCGTGAGATGTCCAAAATATCATTAACGATATGTAATAATTGTTGTGAATTTCTATGAATGATATCAATGTATTCATTGCGTTCTGTTTTATCAATTTCATCCTCTTTTAGTAGTTCAGAAAATCCCATAATACCATTCATTGGGGTGCGTATTTCATGTGACATATTTTGAAAAAAAGCTGTTCTTAAGCGATTGCTGCTTTCTGCTTTCTCTTTTGCCTCAAGTAATTCTATTTCAGCTTGTTTCATTTTGCTGATATCCATATGAATGCCAATAACTCTCAAAGGCTTATTGTTTTTATCCCACTGAATGATTTTTCCATAAGATAAAATCCATTTGTAATCTCCCGCTTTTGTTCGTAATCTGAACTCCATCTTATAATCCTCATATTCACCATTAATGTAGCCCCAAAATCGTTTTGTTGTCGCTTTATAATCATCAGGATGAATGTTTTTTTCCCAATATTGATACGATTCAAATTCTTCCGGTTTGTATCCTAGCATATGAGCATATTCGGGAGAGATATTAATGGTCTTGTCAATTAAATTTGTGTCCCATAATCCCTGTTTCGAGGCGGATAATGCAAGTCGCAATGTTTCTTCACTTTCTTCTAAATCTTTTAATGCTTCGTAACGATCAGTAACATCATGGATAGTACTATATAATAATACCCTTGATTGCAATTTAATAGGGCCTGAATAGACTTCAACATTTTTTATTTTGCCGTTTTGTGTTCTGTGCTTAAACTGGAAAATATTCTTCTTTTCATTTTTAGCTTTTTCAATTTCTAAAGTGATTTTTTCAGGCGTAAGCACATTAATTTGTTGGATTTTCATTTTGCAAAGGGCTTGCTTTGAATATCCGTAAAATTTAATTGCCGCATTGTTTACATCTACTATTTTTCCGGTATTGGGGTCGATTAACATCATGATAGAAGTGTTTTCACAAAACAAGGTCCGAAAACGAGCTTCACTTTCTTCTATTTTCTGTTGTTGACGTTTTACTTTTGTGACATCTCTTATCACTCCAAATACTTTATTGGTTTCTGAATAATATTCTGCAATGGATTGAATATCTCTAAGTTGATTGTCATTAAGGCGTTTAATTTTAAAGCTAACATTATAAGCTTTCCCATCGTTTATAAGTGCCTTTAATGTTTTGTCGAGGTAATCTCTATACCGTGGAAGCGGTATTTTTTGAACATCTGTAATCGTCATTTCAGGCTTTGATAAACCATAAATTTGTTGTGCTACAGCCGATGTATTAACGCGATTGTTGTTTAAATCAAATTCCCAATTTCCTATGTTCGCAATGTTTTCGGCACGTTGTAATCGGTTTTGAATATTTTGTCGTTCCGTTTCAAGTTTTTTTTGTTCGGTAATATCATGAAGAGTCACAAAAATGAATTTTTTGTCTTTGTAAGAAATCAGGCTCGATTGTGCTTCAACTGGTATTCTTTTTTTGTCTTTACTAAAAACTTCAAGTATGTATTTTTGAGATTTTTCATTTCCCTTTTCACGCAACTCTTTGCGTTTAATTATTTCTGTGATATGTTCAGGTGGGGTCATGTCGATTAAATTACGACCTAGTATCTCAGATTTGTCGCTATATCCAAGCATTTTGACCCCAACATTATTAATGAAAAACACTTGGCCTTCCATGTCATGAATCAATACAGTATCAGGTATGTTTTCTGCGAACTGCCCAAAAGCTAAATTTTCAGGATTATATATAACAGGTTTGCTGCTAGAAATAGCATCAAGCTTATTTTCTAATTCTGAAATCTGAGCTTCTAATGAAGCGATTTTATTTGTTGTTTTTCCCTTTGACACCTGTGAATAATTTCTAAATAAACGTGAAAGGTACACATTTTGTTATAATATTACAAATTGTTTTTGTGATGTTTGGTTAATTGTCTTCGCTTTAATTAAGTAGGTGCCAAGAGAGAAATTCTCTAAGTTAATTTGTCTGTCAGCCTTAATTCGTATCTGTTTGATTTTCCTTCCTGTAATTGTGTAAATCGTTACAGTACATGGATAATTCGATGCATGAATTTGTATTGCTTTATTTGCCGGATTTGGATAAACAGAAAAGCTAAATGTCTCATGTAAATCAATACCTGTTAAATCATCAACATAAACAGAGTCTGAAACCTCGCAACCATATTCATTCCACATGTTTACAGTGTACCATCCCGGCTCTGTGATTGTAATATTATCTTCCGTTTCTCCTGATGACCATAGATAGGAGTCATATCCACTTTCGGAATACAATATATATGGTAAATCTGTGTAAATTGTGTCTTCAGCAAAGGAAAATTCCGGATTAGATGTGGAAATTTCGATGCTATCTGTGTTGATACATCTGTTGTTTGATGCTTCAAGCCAATAAATATTTGATGTACTAACCCAAATTCCTTGACTTGTTAAGCTGTTTGACCAAGCATAGGTTGCATTTTCAGGTCCCGTAAGGTAAGTGCTGTCTCCTTCACAAATGGTTTGATTTTCACCCAAGTTTACATTAGGTGTTTCTGTTGTTGTTATTACCAAATGTTCAGAGGTAGCACTACCGCAGATATTTTCAACTGTGACAAACAGTTGTAATTCTCCATGAAAATTCGCTGACCATTGGATTATTGCCATTGTATCAGTACTTGAGATACTACCAAAATCGATGATGTCTGTCTCCCAAATATAATTGCTAATATTATTTATTGAAGGAATCGTAAAAGTGTCTGTTGTTGCGGAAGAACAACGGTCTATAATTCCTAATGGTAATTCAGGAATTCCAGGTGGTGTAAAAATATTGACGAGTACCGTATCGATATCTGTACAAAGATTCACCCCTGTAACTGTGATATAATATTCAGTGTCCGCTGTTGGATTAACTGTTGTTGTAGCAGTATTATCTCCGCTTGACCAAGCATAATCTGTTCCACCGGTTGCCGTGATCGTTAGGGATTCCCCTTCACAAATGTCCTCGTTAGTTCCTGCATCAGCAATAACTTCAAAAACATTAACCAATACTGTATCGGTATTTGAGCATGTGTTTGCATCGGTAACTGTGACAATGTATTCTGTGTTTGTGGTTGGAGTAATATCTGAACTCACTGTCATATCTCCATTGCTCCATTCGTAATCTACACCACCGGTTGCAGTAAGTGTGATTGTTTCTCCGAGACAAATGTCTTGATCGTTACCTGCAAAAGCGGTTGGTAAATTATGTACTATTACTTGCACCGTGTCAGTATTTTGACATCCAAAAACATCTTCAACAGTGACAATATATTCGGTGTCAACGGTAGGATTAACAGTAATTGCATCAGTATTGTCGCCATTATCCCAGCTGTAAATTGTTCCACCTGTTGCAGTTAGTGTTACAGAATTGCCGAGACAAATTTCTTCGTCCGAACCTGCATTGGCATTTGGTAATGCATTAATAGTAAGTGTAGTTGCCCAAATATCGCTTGTGTATTCTGGCATATCTGCGTTTAATCTTATTTGATAATTACCGGAAGACAAGTTTGTTGGAAGTGTCGCATTTACACTTCCGGAGCTTGTGCTTATTATACTTCCAATGACAGTCGTACTCGAAAAATCACCTGTGTTGTCGGATAATTCAAGTGCAAATGTGTTTCCGGGAAGGAAATTTCCTTCAGCAAAGTATTGAATTGTAAAACTTTCTTCGGCACAAAATTCATCATCAGAAACATTGGTAATTTCCAGTTCATATACATCGATGATTTTAAGTTGTCCTGGATTTGTGCTTGTGCTCAATACTGTAAAATCATTCTTTACACATTCCAAGGAAGTTGGTGTTTCAACAAAATCTAATGGAGAGATGTCGCTTATGTTTCCAATAAGCGTAAATTGTAAAACAAAAATAGCACTATTTGATGGAAGCGTAACTCCGGCAAGGGTAGGGTCGTTCCACGAGAAACTTAAGCTTCCTAAACTTGCGTTGTTGGTTCCGAAATTTGCATAAGCTAATGATGGTAAGCCATATTGAATAATAGTATCAAATTCTGCAATGTTAGAATCGAATGATAAACTTCCTTGCAAGGAAATGATGTCTGAGAAATCGCTTACTCTAACAGGAAGTTGAACTACAGCTCCGATACCACCTTCAACAGAATCTGCCAGAAGGGAAACATCTGCACTTGGTAATGAATTTTCAATGGTGATTGTTCCAGGAATTGTCGTATAGTCTATGCTTGAAAGTGATACGTCAGTAAATTCTAATCCGGTTGGATGATTGCCTAAGCTTAAATTGCTTTGTTCTCCTGTACTGCCAACGGCCTGAAAACGTAGGCTGAAAACAGATTGCCCGTCAGTGAGAGTCTCCCCGCTAAGGTCGATATCATTCCAGCTAAAAGTAAGCGTTCCTGATGCAGTTTGATTTATTCCGAAATTTCCAGAACCCATGTCGCTTAGGTTATAAGATTCTGTTGAAACAAAGCTTATCACTGAAGGATTCCAAGTTATACTTCCTTGTATTCCAGTGATTAAGTCAAAGTTTGAGACTTCTACAGGGATAAGAATTTCTTCTCCCACAGGAACGGAATGGTTTGAAAATCCGATATTGAGTTCGACTCCTGGATTAGGATTTGCAAGAATGCTTACTTGTCCTGTTTGGTCGTAAACTGTGAGTGTGTTGTACAAGTTATTGACAATTTCGACAGGTGTAATATCGCTGCTAAGCTGTATTGGAGTTGTTTGAGCAGTACTACCCAAAACTTCAAATCGCATAGCAAAAAGTGTTGTTCCGTCTGTAAGCGATTCGCCAATTAAGCTTGCGTCATACCATGAAAATGTCAAGTATCCTGAACCGGTTTGACTTGTTCCAAAGGAGGAGGCTGTCATGCCACTTAGTCCGTAGTTTTCAGTCCCGATAAATTGCAATAAACTTTCATTGAAAGCAATGCTGCCTTGAGCAGATAGAATGTCCGTAAAGTTTTCTGCTGTTACAGGGATTAGTACTTCTGAACCTTTAATGCCTTCGTCCGATCCGATTCGGATAGTCACAGCATCGGACTGCGCAAAACTAGATAGTCCTATGCTGATTCCGATTAATATGCTTATTAAATATTTCATAATCATAACATTTTACTTTTCAGCCTTATTGAATAATCAATTTGTGGTTTTTAAGCGTATTATTTGCTCTGAAACGTAAAATGTAAGTTCCGGGTGAAAGCTTTTCGCCTTGTTTGTTCCTTCCATTAAAATCATAACTATGCTTGCCACTCATATAGTTTTGTGAATATGTCCATAAGCATTTTCCTGTGATAGAATACAGCTTAAAATTCACTTTGGCAGCTTTAGGAAGGTAAAATACCAATCTCGTTGATTCTCTGAATGGATTTGGATAGGCATTGAGTACAGTGCTCATCTCATTTTCATTCAGGTAGAGGTAATTGTTCAGGATAATATCTCCGCCATCAAGTTGAATGTTCATAATGTCAAGTTCATGGTTGTATGCTTCTGATTCTGTTAATACTGAGTTAAAACTAATGCTTGCAGTTTCATTTAGATCTGAAATGATTTCAAATTTCATTGTGAAAAGTACGTCATCACTGTCAATATCAAAGCCATTAGCATTTTCTGTACTCCACAGGCAAGAAAGCATGCCATTGTTCAAATGATTAGAATTGAAAAATAGTTCAATTGCTTGGTTATCAATTTCTACAAATTCCAGTTTGTTTTCTGCCCATTCAATGCTCATTTGGAATCCGCTGATGTTATTAAAATTATCAGCATAAACAGGAATCTCAATCACTTCTCCAAAACTTGAATTATTGTTGTCAATTCTGAAGTTCAAGTTTTCAGTTCCTGATTTTGCGATGTTATTATTCCATGAGTTGTTGACATCGCCCAATTTAATTCCTGTGAAATTTTGATCAGCAAGTTCCGTTGCACTACTATATAATCGAGTTTGCTCATATGGGAATGGATTTTGTGCATCTGGGAATACATAATCGCTATTGACAAATGTCCAAAGGTCGCCTCCGGGTAAGCTATTCGAAGTTTGAAGAATCAATGCACGTGTGTAAAGAATATCCAATGTACTCACAGATTCTGATCGGTTAACGTCAGCAGCAATAATTTTGTATGGTGAAGATAAAGCTTGAACACCGAGAATGTGTCTTTGCATTAGAATGATATCCAATGTGGAAACTCCATTATTTGTAGTGACATCGTTATTTTTGGATGCTGCAATTTCATATGCTCCGCCATTGTCCACTGCGAAAGAGTATAATCCGTCAGGATTAGTTGTAAAGCTATTACTTAAGTCACCGGTCAGGTTTAGGCTGACTCCATTGACAGGTGAGTTGTTTTCGGTAATCACTGCACCATTAAGGATGATGCTTGATGGTGTTCCAGATACAGTAACAGCTGTGGAAGCAGGAGCACTCTCACAACCATAAACAATGGCAGTGACTTCGTATGTGCCATCCAAAGCAGAGTTAGCATTATTGATTTCCGGATTTTGCAGGTTGGAGGTGTATCCATTGGGTCCTGTCCATGTATAATTTGCAAATGCAACGGTGCTGGCAGTTAATTCCAATGTTCCGTTGAGTGGAACAGGGGAGTTGCTTCCTGCTACCGGTGATGCCGGAATAGGATTTACAGTGATGGTAATTTCATCAGAATCTGTACATCCATTTGCGTCAGTAACAAAAACGGTATAAGTTGTTGTTGATGTTGGATTTGCTATTGGATTTGCAATGTTTGGATCACTTAATCCATTGGTTGGTAACCAAGCATATGTAACGCCACCGTTTGTTGAAAGTTGTTGGCTACCGCCCATACACAGTGCAAAATTCTCCCCTGCATCAGCAATTACGCTTGCAATTTCAAATTCTGTCGGAGAAATGCCATAAAAATTGGTATTGTTTGCGTCTCTGACACGAATTAGGCAATTAGCAGAGTTTTCATTTGGAATTGTCCAGTCGTAAGTATTGAGTGTTGTGTTGTAATCATCTTCGATAGATGTCCAGTTTGCACCGCCATCAATTGAGTAAGCTAGATCATAATCGTTGGAAGTTCCAATGGATGTCCAATTGATTGTTTGTGTTGTACAACCGTTCCAGACTTCGCCACCTGCAGGTGCATCAACAGTAATGTCAATGGCTGCTGTGCCAATTGCAAATACCTGATTACTCATGTCTGTTTTACAGGTGTTAACATTGTCGGTGACTTTAATTAAACAGTTTTGTGAAACTGAGCCAGGTACTGTCCATGGATAGGAGTCGCTTGTAATGTTTTGATTGAATGCGATATTTGTCCAGTTACTTCCGCCCGCATCAGTTGAATAGGAAATATCATAATAATTTGATGTTCCGTTTTTTGTAAACGTAATGCTTTCTGCAGTACTTCCTTCCCATGTTTCTCCGCCATTCGGAGTTGAAACGGTAAGCGGAGATGTAATGGTGAAAACTGCATCGCTTATATCACTGGTTCCGGAATTGTTTGAGTCGGTAATTCGAATCAAGCAAATGCCTGATGATGTGTTTGGAACAGTCCATGAATAGGATTCAGAAGTTGTGTTGTAATAACTGGTAATGGATGTCCAAGAAGAACCGTTATCGGTTGAATAATCCAAGGAATAATAATCTGATGTTCCACTCGAATTCCATGTGATAGATTGGTTTGTGCATCCTGCCTAAGTTTGTCCTCCGTTTGGAGAAGTTAAGGTAATACTTTGGCTGAAAATAGCCCCGGCAAACAGTAATACAGATATAAAAAAGAATAATTTTTTCATGTGATTATGGTTTAATCGTTTTTGTTTATTAATATTCGGTTTAATTCTTAATCAAAATAGGATACTTTAGCAAATATCATTCCGATTTTATACTTAGTCTATTAATATGTACTGTACTATTGCCACCAATGTAAAATCCAAATTGATTGCCATATAGTTTGTGTATATCAGTAATATAAATAAATTTTTCATTGATAAAAAAGTGGTACTTTTCATTGACTTTGCGGATGGATATTTTATTGTATCCATTGGGGATAACTATTGAGCAGGAATCTGTGAAATGACAATAATCGTAGTCTTCAGCAGCATTATACATTCTACTTTCACATGCATCATTATATCCATTCACATAAAATGTGTTAATTCCGGCTCCGCCCCAAATCAGTCCACTAAAAGTACTAGGTTCCGAATTATCAATTTTAATAATGGTTTCAATAAAAAAGTCATCGTTTAGGTAAGTCTCTAATTGTGCCAAGATAGACGTTTCATATTCATTATCGTTTTCTATAATGAGCTCTTCATTCTCAAAATCGATGTCTAAACCAGTAGAAATATAATCCCATTCCAAGTCATCAAGCGAAACGTCATCAGATAAAACATCATCTGCATCTTGCATTCTTATACTGTCATATAATGAAGTGTAATCTGCCCACCAAGGGGTTTCCGTTTCCAGATAAAACATTTCATTGATGTAGTGATCTTGACGAAATCCAAAGAAATTCAAGGTTTTATTATCATTTTCATCAAATACTTCACCTCGCATTAAACTTTTCCATTCTCCGTTAGGAAATTTCTCATTAAGTGTTTGTCTATTAAGAAAACCCAAAGCAAGATTTCTGTAAATTTCAAGTGCTTTAAGTTCTTCGTTGGAATTATTCCAAGCATTTTCGTCAATGACAATGCGTATCGGATCCTCATAATAGAGTTTAGAATTTAAATCTTCTTCAATTGAACCAAATTCAATAATTAATCCGCTTTCTTCAATGTCAATATCATAACCTCGATTTTCAGCCATAGCCTGAAAGTGCTCTACATAGTCAGATGCTTTAGGTGGTACGTGGTACCACTTGTCTGTGTCACAGCTTATTAACAGGATTGTGAGCAACGCTATAAATGTAGAAAAGATGTATTTTTTCATTGTACCAACTTCTAATATCAGTACGAAGTTACAAAAAATATTAATTCAATAGAAAACACATGATATTATTTTGATTATTACCCAGCATTATTCATGCGATTTCCTTTGAAGATATTTTCAAAGAATTTGGCTCTATTTAAAAAAATGGTGTTATACCGATTGTGATTCAAAACTACCGATAGGCTACGCTTTGCTACGCCTATTTGTGTTGAATCTACATCGGCATAATACTTGCAATTTTGAGTTTTCCAGATATTTTTGTTTTAATAGAGGCAATATAATTATATCGATATGTGTTTATATAGATTCTGTAAATCATATCTAACTTTATCATTTTTCATTTGATATTCGATATTTTATATTTATTAAACACTTAATAATTATTTTACCAATTTTTCATCATCAAAAATAAAAATATCAATAAAATCAATTTGATTAAAACATTTTTCAAGATGACAAAATATTTGAAACAATAATGTTGTTTAATAGAGCCAAGAATTTTAGTGTTTTGCATATAAAATCACTAATTTTGCAAAAAAATAAGATATGTTACCCATACATCAACAATTAAATAATTTAAAATCTCAACTTCCGGAACAGGTTCAATTGGTTGCGGTATCAAAAACAAAGCCTGTTTCAGTAATTTTGCATGCGTATGAAGCTGGACAGCGAGTCTTTGGGGAAAACAAGGTGCAGGAATTACAGGCAAAATATCCTGAAATGCCAAAAGATATTCAATGGCATATGATAGGGCATTTGCAGACTAACAAAGTTAAATATATTGCTCCTTGGATACATATGATTCATTCTGTGGACAGAATGAAATTGTTGCGATCAATTAATAAAGAAGCAGCTAAAGCAGAACGTACAATTGATTGTCTTTTGCAATTTCATATTGCAGAGGAGGATACAAAATTCGGTCTGGATATGCAGGAGGCTGAGCAAATGCTTGAATCAGATAGCTTTCATGGCTTTGGAAATGTTAGAATTTGCGGTGTGATGGGTATGGCAACCTTTACTGAGGATATGGGTCAGGTTCGTAGAGAATTTAAGCACTTAAAATCAATCTTCGAACAATTAAAAACCCGATTCTTTCCAAATAGTGATGCCTTTTCAGAAATTAGCATGGGAATGTCCGCCGATTATAAAATTGCGATTGAAGAAGGAGCGACAATGGTTCGAGTCGGGAGTATTATTTTTGGCGCTCGCGACACTCATTAACGAATTCTGTCGGCTGCTTTCACTAAGGCTTCATCTCTGGCAATGCCACGTATTGCAAGGTAAAGGAAGATTATAGCAACAATTGGTAGTACAATGCTTATGTTAAATTGTTTTTCGGCATCAATTTGTTTTGCCGCATCAAAGAAATAGTATAAAAACATGCCGGTTTGTCCGATAATCAGAAAAATATTTATTCCCGACAAGCGAATCTGTAAAATACGGTTTTTATACATGAGAATTGTGATAAAACTTAAAAAAACGGTCATGCCCATTAGTATTGTTAATGGGATAGTCTGATATGCATTTTCAACAATTTTATCTGCTTGAATGCCATTGAATTGAAAATTTAAAATCATTTCATTTGGCGGGATTAGATGCCCCAATGGAATTAAAAATAAGACTCCTAAAGAAATCATTGCGCCAATTAGGAATAATGTTTGTATGCGTTGAATCATAATATCAAATTTTTATTTTTACAAAATTAATATAATTTTTTCACCCTTTAAAAAAAATCATCTTCTCTGAGATACTTTTTTTTTCATGAATAAGTTGTACATTTGTTACAAATCAGAAAAGAATGGAAAACAAAAGAAATGACGTTGAAGCAGTTCGGATATTGAATGAAAAATATACCCAATTGTTGGATGAGATAAAAAAAGTAATATATGGTCAGGATCAGGTAATTGAAGAGGTTCTTATTAGTATTTTTTCTCGAGGACATTGTTTGTTGGTAGGTGTTCCCGGATTAGCTAAAACATTATTGGTAACAACTATTGCCAATGCATTAGGATTAAAAAATAAGCGCATACAGTTTACTCCAGATCTAATGCCGTCTGATATTATTGGAACGGAAATTTTGGATGAAAAACGGCAATTTCGATTTATTAAGGGTCCATTATTTGCGAATTTTGTTCTTGCCGATGAAATTAACAGAACGCCTCCTAAAACTCAGGCGGCACTGCTTGAAGCTATGCAGGAGCGTTCAATAACTACTGCAGGAACGAATTATAAATTAGAAGAACCATTTTTTGTGATGGCGACTCAAAATCCTATTGAGCAGGAAGGAACTTATCCTTTGCCCGAAGCACAGTTAGATCGTTTTATGTTTAACATTTATGTTGATTACCCATCTTTTGAGGATGAAATTACCATTGTTAAAAATACTACAGCCGATTTTGATTTTGAAGTGCAAAATGTGATGACTGCAGAAGAAATTGTTGGGTTTCAGAAATTAATTCGAAAAATTCCGGTGAACGATCAAGTGTTAAATTATGCAGTTGGTTTAGTTGCAAAAACACGACCGGGCACAAAATATCAGCATGAATTAACAGAAAAATACATTCAATGGGGAGCAGGTCCACGTGCATCACAATATTTAATTATCGGAGCAAAAACTCATGCTGTTTTACATGGAAAATACTCTCCAGATATTGAAGACGTAAAGGCGGTTGCAAAAATTATTCTTCGCCATCGTATTATGAAAAACTACAAAGCTGAAGCCGAATCTTTAACTGTTGAAGATATTATCGATGCCTATTTGAAAGATTAATGAAGTCTTTATTAAAATATCTTTTTGTGGCACTTTTGTGCTTCCCGCTTTTATCCAATGCTCAGCAAGTTCGGAAAATTAATGTTCTGAATGCAGATGAAGCTCGTTTTGACCGCTCAAGTGGGATTACAGCTCGTCGGCTTATCGGAAATGTGGTGTTTAAGCACGAAGATGCAATGATGTATTGCGATTCTGCTTGGTTTTTCCCGTCAGCAAATACCATGGATGCTTATGGGTCAGTTCGTATTGAGCAAGGCGACTCTGTAAATATGACTGGGAAATTTATGAGTTATAACGGAAAGACTCGAATGGCCAAAATGCGGGATTCCGTAGTTTTAATTCACAAGGGGTCGCGATTAATAACCGATTCATTAAACTTTGACCGTCAAAAAAACATCGGATATTATTTCGATTTTGGAGAAATTGATCATGAAGATATCGACTTGTCAAGTTATTACGGGTATTACTATCCAGATACAAAAGACTATTTCGCTGTCGATTCTGTTCGTTTAATTCATCCTGATTATACCATTTTTGCTGACACATTAAAATATAATACCGAGTCGAAAATTACTGATTTTCTTGGTCCAACACATATAATTAGTGATTCATCTCGCATTAAATGTGAAATTGGTTGGTACGATACTGAAAATGATATTTCTGCCTTTGGGGAAAATACGATTCTGTATCAACAATCTCAAACCATTTGGGCAGACTCACTGTTTTACGACCGAAATATACGGTACGGGAAAGCATGGCGTAATATATATATGCTTGATACTGTAGAGCAATTTGCAGGCTCCGGTAATTATGCCGAATACGATGAACTCACCGGAAAATCATTCATAACAGATTCTGCATTAGTTATGTATTACGATAATCTTGATACAACCTATATCCACGCAGATACGGTTTTTATGCAAGAGGTGGGCGATTCAGCAAGGCGGATTTCAGCCTATTATAAAGTGCAAATTTTCAAGGAAGATATGCAGGGCAGATGTGATTCTCTCGTTTATTTCGACTCAGATTCTGTTTCTGTGATGTATGGTAACCCAATATTGTGGTCTGGCGAAAGCCAAATTACTGCTGATACAATTGAAATGAAAATGCGCAATGGGGTAGCTGAACAGCTCAATATGAAAAATTCGGCTTTTATTGTGATGCAAGAAGATAGTATCCGCTATTCGCAAATTTCAGGTAGAGATATGATAGCCTGGATACGGGATAATGAATTGCATAAAATTGATGTTTTGAGCAATGCCGAAACCATCTATTATGGACGCGATGATAAAACAGATGAAATCATTGGTGTGAATAAAGAAGTGAGTAATTCCATGACAATTTACCGCAAAGACGGACAAGTCCGACGAATTGACTTTATCGGTTCACCCGATGGCGTTTTTATGCCCGAAAAAGATACTGATCCACTTGAAATGCGCCTGCGAAACTTCGTTTGGTATGGGAAATATCGACCAATTATACTGGCGGATATCTTCATTTGGCATGAAATAAAAGCACTCGTAAAAAGCGAATAAAAACATCCTTATTAGAATTTTTGTTTTTGTTGTTGAAAATTAAACCTACAAGTGTTTTTATATTATTTTTATGAGTGATGCAGGTTAAATGATTGTATAAACTATAAAAGTTAGTGCTAAATTCGATGTTTTTGTTTAATTATGGAAATATATTTATAATTTTATGCGTTCAGATTTAACAAATTGTTTATTTATTAGGGAGATTTAACATGACAAAATTATGTGATGCACTTAACATTGGGAAAGTGCTTGAATTGAAGTTGAATAGGGTTGGGATTAACAGCTTGGAAGAATTGCAGCAAACCGGTGCAGAAAATGCATTCGCTAAAGTTATTACCATTGATAAAAATGCCGGCAGAACCATTTTGTTTTCGATTGATGGTGCAATTTCAGGAATACCTTGGTACGAAATTGCCCAAATACGAAAAGAAAGACTGAAAGCGTATTATAACGAGTTAAGGCAGCAAAATTAAGTGTGTTTTCTAAATGCTTGCGTCATATTTGTTTAGGAATATCATGCTGCTTGAATTTTACAAAGGAAAAAGCTGATAAATCTCATTTGTCTTTTAATAATTATTGCAGACTTTTAGGTGCTGTTTAGCGTTTAATATTTGAGTTATGCATAAAATTAATCAACATCCGATTTTAGATATTCCTAAACCTGAAAAGGTTAGCTTTCGTTATGAGGGAAACATTATTGAGGCAGAAAAGGGATTTACCATTGCTGCGGCTTTACATCAAGCAGGATATCCTGTGCATTCACACTCCATTCAAAATCGAAATCGTTCGCTTGAATGTGGTATTGGTAAATGTGGAGCTTGTGAAATGCTTGTTGATGGAAAAATCAAACGAATATGTATTACACCTGTTGATGGAGTAAAAGAAGTTCGTGAAATCCCAAAGGAATATCGACCTTCAGTTGAGTCTGCACAAGCTGATGAGCCATATGCCATTTACAAAACACAGGTTGCCATTATTGGTGCTGGTCCTGCCGGACTCGCTGCCCGCGAACTGTTAAATGCGCACAATGTGGATAATATTGTCATTGATAACAATGATAAAATCGGAGGACAGTTTAATATGCAGACCCATCAGTTTTTCTTTTTTGAAAAAGAAAAGAAATATGGCGGAATGCGTGGTTTTGATATTGCCAATACACTCGCTGGTGAAGATACTGATGGAATTATTTTAAGTGCTACGGTTTGGGATATTTTAGAAGACAAACGCCTTGCCGTTAAAAATATCCATACGAATGAAATATTTTATGTGCTTGCCGATCATCTTATCATAGCAACCGGTGCAGTTCCTTTTATGCCTGGCTTCGAGAATGACGATGTACCTGGCGTTTATACTGCTGCAGTTATCCAGAAAATGATGAACCAAGAGTTTACTCTTTTAGGTAAAAATATTCTGACAATTGGTGCCGGAAATATTGGTTATCTTACATCATACCAGTTAATGCAAGCCGGAGCAAATGTGAAAGCCATTATTGAAGCTATGCCTCATGAAGGCGGATTTCCTGTGCAGGCAAATCGTGTCAGACGATTAGGAATCCCAATTAAAACCGGTTATATTCTGCTTAAAGCCATTCCGAATGATGATAATACCGGAATTATTGGTGCCGTGATTGCAAAATCTGAAAATTTTAAACCTATCCCGGGAACGGAACAGAAAATTTATGGCATTGATGCAATTAATGTGTGTACTGGATTAATTCCTGATGATCAGTTGAAAGAAAAAGGCGAACAAGTTTTCGGACGAAATATATATGCAGTTGGTGATGCCTTACGAATCGGAGAAGGAACAAGTGCTGTCCTGAAAGGAAAACAAACTGCTTACGAAATTTTAGACGCCATGAAAAATCGTTATGATTATGACGATTATCTTGCAGTATCCAAAGAATATATTGAATCACAGCAGCATCCTGTGAAAATCATTGATGAGCCATACAAACCTGATGAAGCACGTGCAATGGCAAAACCATTTGTGTTAATCGACTGTCTTTATGGGTTTGCATGTAATCCTTGTGCATTTTCTTGTCCTTATGGTGCAATTACCAAAACATCTACCAGTACAGTCCCTCAAATTGACTTTGATAAATGTGTTGGTTGCATGAAATGTGTTACTCAATGTCCGGGATTGGCAATTTTCGGTTATAATTTGAAAAAAGATTGGATATTTTTACCAATTGAATACGAAGTAGAAGTAGGTGCTGATGTTTACCTTGTTGATAGCAATGGTGAGAAAATTGGTGAAGGGGTGATTGAAAAAATTCAGAAAAAACCGAATAAAACCAATATGGCACGTGTGAAATCTCACGATTTGCATGGTGAAGAGTTGATGAATGCACGAGGTTTTGTTGTGAAGGAGAATTATCCAGAGCCAGTAGAACTTGATGACGGTGCAGATGAGCATCCTTCCAAAACTTTTGTTTGTCATTGTGAAGATGTAACATTGGAACGTGTGCTTGAGGTAATTGGAGATCGTAAATTCATCTCTATTGACGAAATCAAACATACAACACGTTTGGGAATGGGTGCCTGTCGTGGTACGCGTTGTGTGAAACGTTTACGTCAGATGATTGCACCTTATGGTGTTGAAATTATTGGGGATCCAACTCCACGTGCTCCGCTTTCCAATCAGGTAACTATGGCAGAGTTGTATCCACATAATTCTGGTGAACGCATATATACAAATGTGAAATCTGATAAGCCCAAACGTGTTAAAGTAAAATCATTAATAGCTGGTGGTGGTATTGGTGGTTCAGCCTTGCTTCGTTATATGGCTGATGCCGGAATGGATCCTGTAATGATTAATTCTGGCAGAGGTGCCTCATGGCGAAACATTGCTGGTGGACGTCCCGCTTTCTCTCTCCCAGCTTTGGCTGATATTGCAAATGAAAATAAGAAAATATTTAAGGATCTTCAGGATATTAACAACATCGATTATCGTGATATTCGCTATATAAGTTTTGCTCATGATGAAGCAACCTATAAATCACTAGATGCTTCTATGGCATGGAGTGACGCCTATATGGTTGATCCGAAAGATTTTGATAAAGAAATTTCACCAGCTTTCAATAAAAATATAGCTAAATATAAATCTGCGCTTATTACTAACGATTGTTGGCAAGCAACTCCAGGGAAAGTTATTGATTTACTCCGACATATTGGCGAGGAAAAAGGTGGTAAAGTCCTTGAGGATTGTAAACTTATTGATCTTTACAAAGAAGGTGATAAAACTATTGCTCTGGTTCAATTGCACGATGATAGTTATCAGGAATTTGAAACCGAGCATTTTGTCAATGCACTTGGTTCTCAGGCTGAGGAATTTGCTAATAAATTAAATATCAATACGGGATTATATCCTGTTCGTCATCAGGCATTTATTACCAAACGTTTGCCTTTTCTTGGAAAAGATGGAAATACGCTTGATATGTTGATTGATCGCCGGAAATACAAGGGATTTTCAGCGGTTTACGGACAACAGCTTGCTGAAACCGGCCAAATTATTGGTTGTGCTTCACCTGCAGTTGATCCTCAAGAATCAGATAAAAATTTAAAAGTCAATACCCATGAATTCATGAATATCATTTCTGAAGTTTTTGTTGACTGGATTCCTGAATTGTCATCGGTTAGTTTTCAAGCTGTTTGGGGTGGATATTATGTGGAACCACGGTATATCGTCGATCCAGGATTGGGATTATTTGTTGGCTTACGCGGACATGGTTTCATGTTATCACAATATCTTGCAAAACTTTATGTTGATAAATTGACTGGTAAAGCGGTTCCTGATTATTTTGAAAAACTTAGATTGAGTGATGAGGGATTGTCAGAAGCGGCATTTAAATAAATATTAGGAGTGCTAAATATATTAAGTGGAAGGCTTTGCTCAGCCCTGTGCTTGCAATTTTGTCATGTATTGTAAATTCAATATATCTCACGCTTGATTGTTTTAATTTATTTTGATTAGTAAAGATAATGATTTCTCTTCGGTTTTTATTGTGAAAAGGCATGAAAGTTTTTATTCGTTAATAATTTATCATTGAAGCAATGTAGAAAAAACCGTTACAGATTTCTTCCCAACTCATTTTGAATTTTTATCTTTACAAAAAAAAGAAGAAACGCTCATGAAATTTTATTACAAAATATATCAAACAATGGAGATGCCCTATTGAATGAGGATTTTTTTATTGACTCCTTATTAAATACAACATTTGCTTTTAATTCAAAGGCTGTGGCTAATGATGGAAATGCAATTTACTTGACAGGCCATATAGAGTATGATGCTAATCGATTTTATCCAATGCTTATAAAATTTTCAAATAGCACTTTAGATACTATTTCTTTAAAGTTATATCCTGAATTAACTATAGAAAAAGGGATATTGTTTTTTGTTATTGAGTCCTTCAACTCAGATTTGTTAATACTTGGTTACGCATTCGATTATAATAACAAGTTTACCTTGTCTTTTCATAAAATGGATACTTTAGGCAATTTAATGTTTAGCAGGGAGTATGGCACCACTTCAAGTAATCTGTATGCTGATATAAAAAGGCCATTACAAATATGTCCTACAAATGATGGTGGTTTTGTTTTTACTTTTGAGGAGCCCATAACCACATCGTCTGTTATAAACCAAAATGCATATTGTTTAAAAGTAGATAGCTTGGGTAATGAATTGTGGCGCTGTGCCTTTGGTCATTATGATACCTTAAATTACCGCCCTTTTGTTTTTCCAAAACCAGATGGTAATTTTTTATTTACTTATAGTGATCCATATATTCGCAATACAATTAATCCAGGAGCACCACGCATCCACAATGATAGTAGCACCATATGGATAGGTGAAATGAATGCCAATGGTAATGTGTTGTGGAAGCGGAGTTTAAGTTGGGGTAACTCTTCCTTGAATAATATGAGTTATTATGTGAATGATGTTTATCAGTCTGAAACAGGAGAAATATACCTTGCTGGTATAAATTCATCTTATACAGGGAAAGTGTTTTTTAATAAAGATAGATACACAATACAATGTACAATGGGTAAATTACTATGAATGTTTTCCTGAAAATACGGATGCTGATTGGTGTTACACAAAGGCATATAGCTTAACAGCTACAAGTGATGGCGGCTTTATTATGGCTGGTGAGTATTTAAGCACCGATAGCGAAATGTTTCCGGGCGGCGTGCAGTCTTCACTTGTTATCAAGGTTGATGAATGTGGTTGTTTGGAGGAAGGTTGCAATCCTGATTGTTATACGTCAAATGCACAAGTGCAATACATAAGAATGAATCAACTTGAAATTTTCCCAAATCCGGCAAGCGATTTTGTCCGTATTAATTTTGACGCGCAAGCAGGTCGCTTGAAAATTTTTAATCAACAAGCACAATTGTGTATTGATAAAACGTACAATGCAGGTGCTGAACTTGACCTTTCTGATCTGACTTCAGGCCTTTATACTGTTCGTGTAAATGCAGATGGTAAATTTTATTGGGGGCAATTTGTGAAAGAATAGCAAGCGGTTTTTAAAAATGATGTTAGCTTGTTTTTACCCGCTTCACTCATCCTGAAATAATTATTTTATCTTTGCTGTATGTTGACAAATGCACAAGTAAAACAAATTCGAGGCTTACAGCAAAAGAAATTTCGCTATGAACTCAGCGAGTATCTGATACAGGGAGAAAAAATTGTGCTTGAGGCATTACATTCTGAAACAAAACCCAAGGTAGTTATTGGGCGTGAGGCTTGGATAAATACACATGATTCCATTTTAAAATCCACAGATTTTGTTGTCGCAAATCAGAAACAATTATCACAAATTTCAAGTTTGAAAACTCCCGCACCAGTTGTTGCACTTATGCCAATGGAGGATGTAAAAACGTTTTCTTACGATAATTTTACGGAAGAACTTGTGTTGGTTTTAGATTATGTTCAGGATCCCGGAAATTTTGGAACCATTTTACGCATAGCCGATTGGTACGGTGTACGTCATATCATTTGTTCAGAAAACACGGTTGATTATACCAATCCAAAAGTTATACAATCTACTATGGGTGCATTTTTACGTGTGAAAATACATTATCTTAATTTGTCAACTTTTATATCAGATTATAAATTCCATTTTCCCGATTATCCTGTACTAGGAAGTTTTATGGACGGAGAAAATATGCTTAATTTAGAACCTATTTCTTCAGGAATATTAATAATGGGCAATGAAGGTCAGGGTATTTCTTCTGAAATTGAGAATTTATGCACAAATCGAATTGCTATTCCCAGTTTTCCAATTGAAAATCATGAGATGGAGTCGCTTAATGTCGCAACGGCAAGTGCAATTCTAATTGCTGAATTAAGAAAACCATTTCAGAGATAAAGAGTCAGGAGCCCCGACATGCGTCGGGATTGCTTCGTGTTGCATTTTTCAGTTCGCAAACTTCTGAAAAATGACACTCAGGGGTTCAGGAGTTAGGCGCTTTCAATATTATTACCATAACTTACTGGTGCATTTACCTGCGATGGGTAGTTGCTTTTTGTTGTATGTCCGCAAGTGGATGTATAAGTTACTCCGCAATATTTATTTTCAGACAAATCAACGGCTTTTTCGATTATTTTTTTATTGAGGTCTTTTATAGTAAATATATAGATCTGATGTGTTTTTGAATAATGCTTGGGATATTTTTCTGTTTCTTCGGCTTCAACAATGATTTTAAAATCAACAACATCCACACGCATATTTTTCAGCAAAGGCACAACAAACTGACCATTGCAATCTCCTAATGCAACTATCATCATTGGTTTTGGTGGTGGTCTGTTGTCTTCACCGCCAACATCCCTGCTGTAACCATCCATGGTTATTTTGTGTCCGTTGGACTCAGTGTTGAATACCATCTTTTTCCCCAGTTTAATTCAATTTTTCGTTTCATAACAAGTTTAAATTTTTATTTAGTATATATTTAAAAATTATTGTATTTTTCTTTGAAGATATTATCCTTTTATTTTTCAATAAAATAACATTCAAAATGTTCTTTTTGAAGGCATTATATCCAACCTCGGTAAATTATTACAGAAAATTGGAGAATTTTTTATTTGAATGTTTTGTCGGAAAAAATAAAACCCTATATTTGTACTCCCATTACGAAAAAATGGTACCATAGCTCAGTTGGTAGAGCAACGGACTGAAAATCCGTGTGTCCCTGGTTCAATTCCAGGTGGTACCACTTAAACAGAGCGAGAGTGAGAAGTGAGTACGGAGTACGAACGAAACACTCTCGCTCTGTTTTTTCTGTACTCAATTCTCACTCTCACTCTTTTAAAATCACTATTTATGTTTGATTTTCAAAGATTAAAAGTTTACGGAAAAACGAAGACTTGAGTGAAAATGCAATTATCTTAGCGAACCTTTGCGTTACTTTTTTTTCTTCAAAGCTTTAATCACATAGTTGATTTTTTAATTTTCATTAAAAATTCAATACTTTTATTTCGTTTTTGGTATAATTTATGAATAGGAAGTGATAAACATATGCAAATGAAAAAACGAATCACTTATATAGCATTTTTGCTTTTGATTTTTGTTGGCTTTCTGTCTTGCTCTTTGCCCAGAGCAGTTGAAGTTTCTCAAAAAAAACGACCGTCATGGGTTTATGGACTTAATAATGGGTACATAATTATTGAAGGGGTAGGAGCAAATTTTGAAAATGCCCAAAATGATGTACTAAAAAAGCTAAAAGAAAGAATTGTCAACTCTGTGGCTGTCAATATTAGTTCGGAAATGAATATTTCAATCAATGAAACAGTTATTGATAATATGTCAAAATATCGGGAAGACACGCAATTACAAACAAATATCACAACTGACTTTTTAAATTCGCTGAAGGGGGTAAGCTTAAGTAAATCAGAAGCATATTATTGGGAAAAGCAAAAATATCCGAATAAAATGACAAAAGTGCATTATCATATTATGTATCCTTTTACTGAAATGGAGTTGAATAATCTTATAAAGGAATGGGAGCAAACTGACCGTGCCTTTACGCTAGAGTTGAAAGCGTTGAGAAAAAGTGTAGGGGCATGTAATCGTGTTGCTGACTTAAAAATACTTCGTAGCAAAACAATTGCCTTAGAGAAAATATTTACTGGGTCTAGAAAAACCGAAGCATCAATTATTAAATCCGAAATAGAACAACTTTTGGATAATTTACGATTCGAAGTACAAAAACATGAGCGTGGACGATTGGTTTTAAAACTTTTGTCTTCGGATCGTTACTTTAAAATGGATTCAGAGGTTTTGTTTAAGTCGGATTGTGCCATTTTGCAAGATCATAAACTAATTAATGATGACGAGGCATTAGAGATTAATTACGATGCTGATTTTTGTTTCTCTGTTAAAAATGCAAATTTCACAATTTCTCAAAATTATAAAGAAACCGAGATAAGTATTGATTTTCTTATTCCTGATGGTGAAAACACTGTCCGGTTTACTGTTAATGACCCGATTAGATTGAAGAGATCTTCTGTTAATCCACAAAATTTACGATGGTATATTCCAATGAGGGTTTTTACAGAAACTGATTTTACTGTTATCCGAGTTGAGTTAGCCGTTTCTCATAGCAACATAGATTTAGCTCAATTTATTAAAGGCAAAGAAAAAGAGTCATTTTATACTGCAGAAATTAACCAAGCGTTTACAGCGAAAGGAGATTATTCATTACAATTTGAAGTGCAAACATCCAATGCTGATAGAAAATCCTTAATTGGGCAATTAGTGAATGTAATTATGAATGAATCGCCATCCTATTTTGCTGGAGGAAAAATCTTTATAAAAACGGAAGGAGAGGAGCCTGAATTTATTTTCGTTTTTGAGAATAAAAGAATTGTCCGAAGTGAGTAATTTAGGCTATTTTGATTCAGAAGGTAATCATATTTATAATGTTGAATCATCCAGCTGCATAGCGGGGTAACAAATTTTAAATGGTTGCACTGTGTAAAACTGCTGGCTAACTGCTGTGATTTAAATTTCCTCGTATCTACACTTCTAGAAAACTTTCGGAGCGCTTCCGAAAGCTTTCGGAACGCATGCTCATTTTTTTCAATCGAATGACCATCGTTTCCCTTTTCCAATCGAATGACTTTTTTCTCAACTAACCTCAAACCCTTGTCTCCGCCAGCAGTCAGACAGGCAGCCTCCCGGCGGATCTAACCTCTAACCTTTAACCATTTGACCCCTTGTACAGCTCAAACTTATGAAATTTACATTCTATTGAACCATTCAAGAAATTTAATTTTTTAGAAGGCTTTAGTCCGACATGTTTAATTGCTTCTTTATTTCCGCTGAAAATCCAAGCATCCCATCCCGGGAAAAAGGTTTTCAAATGATCACCAATTTGTTTGTAAAGCGCATCCATGTCCTTGTCGTTGTCTAATCGCTCTCCGTAAGGCGGATTCATGATTAATATTCCCGTGTCGGAAATTGGTCTTGACTGGAAAAAGTCCATGTTTTTTACTTCAATTTTATTTTGAAGCACTGCGGATTGTACGTTTGTACGTGCAATATCTGCAACTTGCATATGAATATCTGATGCTGAAATTTGCACCGGAATTTTTATTTCTGCTTGTTCTGCTTGGGTTTTTATTTTGTTCCATAGACTTTCATCAAAATCAGACCATTGTTGAAACGCAAATTCACGGAATTTTCCCGGTGCAATGTTTCCTGCAATCATTGCTGCTTCAATTGCAATAGTTCCTGAACCACACATGGGATCCATAAAATCAGTCTTTCCGTTCCAATCGCTATTAAGAATTAGCCCGGCGGCAAGTACTTCGCTGAGAGGGGCTTCAGAACTCTCCGTTTTATATCCGCGTTTATCTAAAGGTATCCCTGAGCTGTCAAGCGAAACGGTACATTGTCTGTCAACAATATGAATGCTAATTAAAATATCCGGATTTTCCCGATCAACTGAAGGACGCTTGCCGGTTTTCTCTCTAAAATAGTCTGCAATGGCATCTTTTACTTTTAAACTGGTGAAAAGTGAGTGCTTGAAATATTTCCCAAACGTAACAGAATCAATTGCAAAGGTCTGATCAACTTGCATGTAATTGTCCCACTCAATGCGCTTTATACGTTTATATAATCTGCCGAAATCATGAGCATAAAAACTCTCGATAGGTTTTAGTAGCCTTAGCGCAGTTCGCAAGTGCAGATTTGCTGTGTAAAGCATTTCTGTGTTGCCTTGAAAAAATACGGCTCTGGTTTGTGTTTGTATCTCCTTTGCACCAAGGGTTTCTATTTCATTTGCAAGGATTGCCTCCATGCCTGATAAGCATTTTGCCGTAATTTGAAAACTATCGTTCATGATATTTTTATGAATAATGCAGATTAGGCTTCTTCCATAATTAATAATGGTATTGATGCATTTTGTATCTTGACAATCATCTGATTAATAGTACCTTCGCTTTTGTCCAAATGAGTCATTGATTGTTGAAGTTTTTCAGGATTAGATGCATGAATTTCTGGAAAAATGTCTCGGTAATACGAAATTCCGGATAGCAAATTATTCGCAAAATGCTGATAATATGTTTTATCCTTTTCAGTTGCGTGGGTTTTTTGTGACTCGATCTTCGAATGCAGATAGTTAATATATATGTCCAATTCGTTAAGGAACATGTGAGGACGATTTGTTGTATTCATAACATCCTTTCTTCCGTAAATATGATCTGTCATTTCATTTAAGCTCATTTGCTTATTGAAAAATTTCATATTAGGTCCAGGGCAAACTGAAACGCCATCTCCTTCAGTAGTATGTGGAATATCATATTGAATAAGAGCAGTGGTGCCTAGCCCAACACAAATACAGGATTTCTCAACAATTTTTTGGTATTCAAGTTTGTATTCTTCCGTAGAAAGTTGTTTTGCATCCAATGCTTTAATTTTTTGTTTTTGATATGTTCTTGAGGCAGTACAAATTCCTTTTTCGGAAAATTCTTTATTTAAGCTTATATATTTTCTCGGACAGGGACTCCCTGGTACTTTATTCGCAATACGCTCACGTTTGTCAATGTCTTTCGTGTTGCTTCGTAAATTATTAAAAGGAACACCGAGTGGTGAAATATCGCTTAAAAATAAATCGTCTTGTTTTGCTTCAGCCAATTTATTGACCGTATCATTATCAATGCAAACCGCTTCGGGAACCAACAAAAAAGGAGTTCCCCAACCGACAGAATTAACACCGTATTGGTTAATCAAGAAGTCATGTTCTTCATGTGTGCCGACACCTCCCTGAGCAGTTATTTTCAATGGGAGAGGCTTTTCGGGAATCGGCATTGATTTTGATTTTAAAGCTTTTGATAATATACCATGGACTGATTCCACCAATTCATCGCGCTTTTCTTTGAATTGCGTAAGTACAGGACCAAGTAAAAATCCATCGGTTGCAAAGGCATGACCTCCGCAATTAAGCCCAGATTCAATGCGATATTCAGAAACCCAAATACCTTTTTTTGCAAGAAATTTTCCTTGAATCATTGCTGACCTGAAATCGCTGACTTTTAATGTGATTTTCTTTTTCAGATTCATTTCCTTGTCAGGGAAAAAATCGCGAAATTTCTCAATATAACTGTAAAGTCGTGGATTCATACCTGCAGAAAATACGACAGACGATTCAAGATCGCTTTTTGCAAATCCGCGTAAAGCAGCATGTGCATCATTAAACTCCGCAGGCATTTGTCCATCTTTGTCATAATGCGCTTTGTCAACTTTCGTCATGATATTGACATCAATGCTGCCACGTGTCATCTTTTTTTTAATCCTGTTACGGATATTGTCAAAAGTCAAATTTTGACTAATTCCTTGTTTAAACTCTTTAAATACAGGAGATTGTTTCGGAAGCAAATTGATATATTTCATGAATTCTGCCCGCGATGCATTTTTTAAATCCTCAAATTTCTCCTCAGAAACTTTGTTCATCAGATTCAGGTAAGAGGTAATGCGCTTTGCCCGTGAATCAGTATCATTCGGTTTAATTGCTTCAAATGCTTGATTATAATTTGCTGAAAATACTTTACGGAGTTTTTCAAGCAAAACATCATCGAGTAACGAAACGACAGAATCGATTCCGAGATGGGCTACACGCAACGGTGTGTCAATGGTGTAAGCAACTCCCATTACAGGGATATGAAAACTGTGATTTTGCATAAATTATTTATAATTAGATTATTAATAATTCTTGGAAATGCGGTGAATGATAGGGTCTGCTGTTCTTAGGTAAGGTAACATTCAACACAAAGCCATTTTTACTTGCTCTCGGCAAAGATACAGCTTTTAACGTTCGCCCAACAATTATATTAAAATATTATTTCGTAATGTTTTGTTGATGTAGGTCGAGCAGTTTTTTAATTGATTTGCTTACTGCAGGATCATCTCCGACGGAGTAATTGTTGACATATAATGTAATATGCTTTTTCATGACTTCATCTTCCATTTCCTGCGCATGTTTACGAATAAATGGCATGGCTTCTTCAGGCTGCTTGAATGCGTGTAAAATACTGTTTTTTAGTGCAATGTCTATTTTTGAAGCAATAGCTTCTGGTATTCTTTTGTGAATTGCAATGCCTCCCAAAGGGGTTGGTAAATGATAATGATTTTCCCAAAGTTCACCGATATCAATGATTTTTTTTAGCCCTTTTTGTTCATACGTAAATCGGCTTTCATGAATAATTAATCCTGCATCGCATTCACCGTCAAGTACTGCATCTTCAATATCTGAAAAAACATAGATCTGCTTTTCCTTAACTTTAGGATAGAAAATATCTAAAAGTAAATTAGCGGTAGTCATCTCACCTGGGATTGCAATTTTCATGTCGGAAATTTCATCAGGATATGCTTTATGCTTTGAAATTAGAATCGGACCGCAGTTTTCGCCCAAAGCTCCACCGGCATTTAATAAATTATAACTTTCGGTTAGTTTTGCAAAGGTATGATAAGATAGTTTTGTAATATCAGATTCTTCTGTCATTGCCATTTTATTGAGGCTTTCGATATCTTCAATCAGCAATTCAATATCTAAATCGGTATGTTTTAGAAAATGATCAAACATAAATGTATCATTGGGACAGGACGATATAGCGAGTTTTAATTTCATATCTTAAAGCGTTTCTAATGTATTTTTATTTGTTTAACAAAGTAATAAATAATATTGAGATGGGCTTTAAATAAATTCCAACCTACCAACTTATTAACTAAAAACTTACTAACCTATTAAACCCTTGTCTTCGTCAGCAGTTAAACAGTCAACTCATTAGCGAATCCCAACTTTCTCCACTTTCTACTTTCTAACTTTCCAATCTTTTTCGCCATTACGCCCCATCGATTTTTTTTATTGAATGACAATCGTTTTCCCTTTCCAATCGAATGACAATTGCTTTTTTGCCACTACGCATCTTCGTTTTTCCCATTGAATGACCCTTTTTTTCTTTCCCATTGAATGACAATTTTTTCCTCGCTTCCAGAAAACTTTCGGAACGCAATCACGTTCTACCGTTTTTCAACTTTCCCAACAAGATAATTTGTCAGGTTCTCAACTGCGGTATGTATATTCCATTTCAATTTATTTCGTTCACTCACTTGATTGGAGATTGCTCTGATTTCCAGGAACGGAATTTTCATTTCATTAAAAATCATAAATAGTCCAGCACCTTCCATATTTTCAATATCTGCAGTCGGGATGCCTTCTAGCGTTAAGTTGTTTGTATTTACCGTATTTGATGTAGCTAAAGGCAGTTTTGTATTATGCATTAATTCCCGATGGGGATTTTTAATTTTCCCGTTGCGGTAAATTTCCATCCATTCTGTATGGGTGCAAAGCGAGGTGAATTCTCGGTTGTCATGGACGCCGATGTCAGCAAATTGCTCACTTTCAATGCAAACTAGGCTACCGGTAGTGAGTTTTTCATTGTAACTCCCTGCAATTCCCGCCAATTGAATAATGTCGTATTTTTTTGATGTAAGCAGTTGCATCGTGTGAAACATAGCAGCCGGAAGGCCGGGGCCACAAACCAATAAATCAATGGAGTTGTCTTTAACAGAATATAGTCTATGTTCTATGTTTTTCATGTTCAATGCAGAAATCAGTAGTTTCGCTTCTGCAAGTGTCGGTGTGATGATTAAATGGTGATTCATAGTGTCAAGAACTTGATTAAAAATAAATTTGTTTACTTTGCATCCATAAAATTAATATAATTATGGAATTTACGATTAATGATTCAGAAATTGGCGGATTTGTTCGTACTGATGCATATGATGATAAAGTAACCTATGAGTTAGCAAAGCATTATCACGAAATTATAAAACTTCTTGGTGAAGATGTTACCCGTGAAGGGCTTGAAAAAACTCCGATGCGCATAGCAAAAGCTATGCAATTTTTGATGCAAGGATACAATCAGGATCCTGCAGCAATTCTTCAGTCAGCGAAGTTTAAGGAGGATTATCAGCAAATGGTTATTGTGAAAGATATTGATTTATTTTCAATGTGTGAACATCATATGTTGCCGTTTGTAGGGAAAGCTCATGTAGCATATATCCCAAATCATCACATTACGGGCTTAAGTAAAATTGCTCGGGTTGTGGAGGCTTTTGCTCGCAGAATGCAGGTGCAGGAGCGTTTGACAACACAAATAAAAGACAGTATTCAAGATGCTTTGAACCCACTTGGTGTTGCTGTTGTTATTGAAGCTCGTCATATGTGTATGCAAATGCGCGGAGTTCAAAAACAAAACTCCGTAACTACAACGTCCGACTTTACGGGAGCATTTTTGAAAGATACGACTAGAAAAGAGTTTTTGCAGTTAATCGGCACTAAATTAATGTAAACAAAAAAATATAAACGAATGAAAGCATTTGTATTTCCAGGTCAGGGAGCTCAGTTCCCGGGAATGGGTAAAGATTTGTATGACAATTACCCTGAAGCCAAAGAAAAATTTGAAAAAGCGAATGAAATTCTTGGATTCCGAATTACCGATATTATGTTTGAAGGAACTCCGGAGGAATTGAAACAAACGAAAGTAACTCAGCCTGCAATCTTTTTGCATTCTGTAATTCGTGCTTTGGTTATGGGTGATGATTTTGTTCCTGATATGGTGGCAGGTCATTCTCTTGGAGAGTTTTCTGCTTTGGTTGCGAATAAAAGTTTGAGCTTTGAGGATGCACTTGTCTTGGTTTCAAAACGTGCCTTGGCAATGCAAAAAGCATGTGAGATTGAGGAGTCAACCATGGCTGCAATTCTTGGGCTTGATGATGCTGTTGTGGAAGAAAAATGTGCCGCAATTGATGAAGTTGTTATTCCGGCAAATTATAATAGCCCGGGACAAGTTGTGATTTCAGGTTCAAAAGCAGGAATTGAAAAAGCAATGGGGGTTTTGAAAGAAGCTGGGGCTAAACGCGCCTTACCTCTTCCAGTTGGTGGTGCATTTCATTCTCCTTTTATGGAACCTGCACGCGAAGAGCTTGCACAAGTAATTAAAGAAACATCTTTTGTTGAGCCAATTTGTCCAATTTATCAAAATGTTGATGGCAAAGCGCATTCAAAGCCAGATGAGATAAAAGAAAACTTAATCGCTCAGTTAACAAGCCCGGTACGTTGGACTCAAATTATGAATAATATGATTGCTGATGGCGCTGATCATTTTACAGAAATTGGTCCTGGAAAAGTACTTGCAGGATTGATTAAAAAAGTGGATCGTAAAATGCCAGTGGAAAATTTTAGTTAATTCTTTTATTACAAATATCATATAACCCCGATACCCTGTAACGCAGTGTGTCGGGGGTCATAGTATTTTGCAGAATTGAGTAGGCTGGCATGTCAGTTTTTACTGGTGGGGAAGCTCATTAATTTTAGTTCATCATTATATTTTTACCGGACAACAGTGATATTTTATAATATTTATGAGTTTCTTGCCAAATTGTTCGGACATAATAATAATTTGTTAAGTTTGTAATTGTACCACATGTATCAGGCCAATGCTCAGGGAAATTAGCATGAAAATCACATTATTGTGTGCCTTGTAGATTATAAATTTGATGATGATTTTTAGAATTTTCTTGGATATAATAATATTTGTCATTTTGATAAATCACTCGTTATAAGCAGCTTACTCCTTCTGCTTTACGAACTCCTTTTACTTTATGAACTTTGCGAATTGTATAGGCAGGGCTAAATTGTTTCTTTCTTATTTTTTCTACCCCGACCTAAAGTCAGGGTTAATCACATGCTCAATTCATTTGAATACTTATCACTTCTTTTCTATTCAATTTTTCTTTGCGAAACTTTGCCCCTTTGCGAACCTCTGCGCTACTTTCCCCTACGCATCAAACTCTTTTTCTATTCAATTTTTCTTTGCGAAACTTTGCGCTACTTGGTTTCATCGCAAGCCGATTATTCCATGTATTTTATAAACTTTACAAGTTTTCTACTTCATACTCGACTCATTACTGCATCAGCAGGATATTCCCTTTTTTCGTGCGCACGGTTCCATCATACATTTCGGCTTCAACAAAATAAACGTAGGTATCAACCGGCTGCAATTTACCATTGTAATAACCATCCCAACCTTGATTTATATCGTCAGTGGTAAATAATTTCTCGCCCCAACGATTATAAATAGAAAACTCACGTAATTGACGAATCCCTATTCCGCGAACAAACACAAGCCTATTTACTGGATTTCCTTCGGGTGTAAATGCCTTTGGTACATCAAGAGTATAATTCTCTACGACTGTGATGCTCACAATAAACTCCTCAGAAAAACATTGCAAACTATCAGATACAACAAGCTGGTAATCCATACTTTCTTCAGGATTAAAAATTGGGCTTTCACAATCTAAGCATGAGATACTTGCAACATCAGGTGTCCAGCTAAGCAATGCATTTTCTTGGTCAGTTGTTACCAGCACACTTGTATTTTCCCCAATATTTATGGTATCCGTCAATTGGTCGAGCATAGTTGTTAAAGGAAGCTGAATTCCAACATGCATTGAATCTGTATTTACACAACCATTATCGCCCGTTACAGTCAAATAATATATCATGCTCTCTTCTGGTTGCACAAGCGGATTTGCAATTTCTGTCTCACTAAGATACATCCCTGGATACCACAAATAAGTACCTCCACCTTCAGCATGCAAATTAAAGATATCATCCTGACATACAATCGTATCAGGGGTGATATTTGGCTGCGGAACATTTCCGACAACAAGCTGAACAGTTGTATCGTCAACACATCCTACAGTAGAGTTTTCAATTTCTAAAGTTACATTTATAATACTATCAGATTGTGAATTATTAACAAAAACCATTGACTCTAAATTTTCAGTAGTAAAGGTTTCTGATGTTTCATAAATTGTCCATAAATATGACAAATCATCACCTGTAGAAATATTATTGAGACTAATTTCCATTGGGCTACACGCAAAAGTATCCATAAAGGCACTGGTTTCCGGATCAATTAATGAAAACTCTGCATGAACGTCATAAATTAAGATATCAACTTCATACTGCACATCACAACTTCCTCCTGTAAGCGTTGCTACAACGGGATAACTATTTCCACTTGATGGCATATTCGCATAAGCATGACTTGCGGTTTCTCCCGACGCACCAGCACCATCGCCAAATGTCCAGGCAATTGCATCTATTCCTTCGCCATTTATAATTTCAAAATCGATGGATTCATGCAGACACACTTGATTATCACTTACCACAAGCTCTCCGGCAGGACCAGACACCGTCAATAACTCAGAAGCTTCAGCTGTACAACCAAAGGAAGTTTCAGCTAGTACTGTTAAAGTATATTCACCTGCATGATTGTACGTGAAATCCGGCTCAAATTCAGTGGAATTTTCATTATATCCAGAATTCCATTCATAAGTTGTACCATATAATCCAGGGCTATTATTTGTAATGTCGGGCTGTAATGGCGGACAAGAAACACTAGTCGGTGTAACCGTAAAATCAGCAATTGCCTCCTGAACTTCAATATAATCAACTCGATTCTCCGTTGACACACACCCACTTTCCGAATCACTAATGGTCAAACTTACAGAATACACCCCATGATTATCGTAAGTGTAACCCGGAGTGGTTTCGGTGCTATAATTCCCATCACCAAAGTCCCAATCGTAATCATAATTTCCGTTTTCTTCTCCAGGGGTAAACTGTATTTCAGTTCCAACACATGTCCCTTGAATGTTTGAAATAAATGATGCCTCGAGGCTTGTTAGATTAAGAAAATCTTCCCAAACAACCGTATTACCAACCGGACAATTATTTGTTCGGGCAGTAATAATTAAATCAAATATGCCTTCTTGTGTAAATACACTTGTAAAATCAAAAGGCACAGTATTTTGTCCCAGCGCACTCACATCAAGGGTAGTATCCCAATCTCCAATTATAAATTCAATTAATATCACAGGATCTTCAGCACTCACCTCACCCGTTAAGTTCAAAGTAAAGGGTGTGCATCCTATTTCCGGCAAATTATCTAAACTTATTTCAGGGCCAACAATATGTAATGTTAATGTCATTTCATCTTCACAACCATTTGCATCCATCACATGAAGTGTAACATCAACATCACCAATATAATTATAGGTATGTTGTGCTGTGGGATCTTCAGACCATTCTGTAACCTCTCCATCTCCAAATTCCCAATAATATTGCTCCGCATTTAAACTGCCAGACCCATCAAAAGAATAAGGTAAACCCGCACATTGAGAACTTGGAGTTAAACCAAACAAGGCCGTAGGTTGTATCACATTAATTGTTATTGAATCCTCATATTCACATCCTGAATCGACATTACTTGCCACCACAAAAATCTCATATTCTCCATCAGCAGGGAAAGTATATAAAAGAGTGCTATCGGTGGTATTTAAAAATTGGTCAACCAGTCCTCCGCTTTCATTTTCGATAATCCAATCCCATTCTGTGGCTTCAATCAGATTAACATAGAACTCATATTCATTGCCCAAATCACAATCATATGTACTGTTAATACTATTAATAATCGGACCACTAATATAAAAGAGTGAATTCATAAATAAAGAATCCCGACAACCATTATGATTCACTACATGAACCACTTGAACCCATCCGGTATCTTGGTCAAACTGAAAATCATCGAGAATATCACCGGTCTCTGTCCCCCATTGCCACTCTAAAGTATCACCAAAAAGCCACTCAAATTCGTCAATTGAATCCATCTCAACAGAAGTTGACTCAAAGCTTATACTATCTAAAGGACAAATATACGTTCCGAGAGGATCAAAAGTAAAGCTCGGGGTTTGATGATCTCCAACCTGCACATCTTGCGTGAATATATTTGTACAACCTGAAGTATCGGTTACTGCCAACTCAATCACAAATTCACCCACATTATCATATACATAGGATTCTACGGTATTGCCATCATAAGCAGGAACACCATCTTCGCCAAAATCCCAAGAAAAAGATGAAATTGCATCAGGATGAGTCAGTGAATCATAAGCAGCTGTTACCTCCAAGCCAATACAGCCCTCAGTAGTATCAATACTAAAATTTGCACTTGGTTGTTGTATTGTAACATCAGCACCAGAATAAATTCCAAGACAACCATTCACTGATGTTACCTGAAGCACAGGCTGAAACGTTCCAAAACTCTCATATGAATAGCTGGGATTTTCTTCATTTGAATTGTTTCCATCACCAAACAACCACTCATATTCTGCAATATCAGCACTTGTGCTGCTTGTGAAATCGACAACAAAGGGGATGTCGCAAGCAAAGCCATCTGCAGGATTGATTGTGTAAGATGGACTTGGAGCTTCCACTTCCACAGTAAACGTTTCAGAAACTTCACAATCCCCATTGGGATCTACTGTCATTGTAATTTCATGTGTTCCTGCTGTAGTAAATATTATACTTGCAACCGGACTATTGGAAACCATTCCACCACCAAAATCCCATCGAACATTATATCCTTCATTTTGGCAAGAAAAATAAGTCGTTTGATCAATACAGACAATTCCATTGGTTACTAAATCAGAACTGGAATTAAAAATTTGATATTCTGGATTAACCGGATGAATGTGAATATAATCTAAACTGTCAAGCACTCGCTCACATCCATAATCATCAGTAATAATTAATTGCACATCAAAATTACCTTGACTTGTATATGTGTGTGTTTCATCTGTATTCGAGCTACTTCCGCCATCACCAAAATCCCAAGCTGCAGTATAACCCAAGCCAGATGAGACATTAACGGTTGCATCAAAAAACACATCAATAGGAGTTTGGCAATGTGCTTGAGGCAAAGCCATAATTGAAACGGATGGAGTATCAGAAACCTGAATAATATCCTGTATTTCAAACACATCAAAACAGCCATTAGCATTTGTTGCTTTTAGTGTTACTGAATAACTTCCAGGAGTATTATATAGATGATTTGGATTTTCTTCAGCCGAACTAATACCATCACCAAATGTCCAGTACCATTCATCAATTGTACCCCCTCCTTGTGTACTATTGTTCGTAAATTGAGCCGAATAAGGCGCACAGCCCATATATGCACCCACGGTAAAACTCGCATCTGGAGTTGGCAATATCTCTACTGTAAACGTATAGGTATCAAACCCTTCGTCACAAGTAACTGTTAAACTAACAACATAATCTCCAGCTGTAGTAAAAGTAATTTGTGGGTTTTCAAGATCTGAGGTAAGCCCATTGTCAAAATCCCATTCGTAATTTGGTCCGCTACATGATAATAAATCAGAAGTGTTTGTAAAATAAACGACTTCACCAACACATCCAGATTCCGGATTAGCAGTAAAACTCGCTGAAGGTTGTGCAAAAACACTGCCTCCTGAGACACTAAACACAATAAGAAAAACAAAAAATTTCATTTGTAATGACATAATAATCCCTTTAGTTAATTGGATACACAAACAAAAATACTATATTTGAAGCATAAATAAAAGATTAATATGCTAAAAAACCATTTTTTTCAAGCATTTTTTTGGCTATTTGTTGTTTTGGGGGTAAATCAAGTCAATGCACAAGACATTCATTTCTCTCAATTCAGCCAAACGCCACTATCCGTCAACCCCGCTTATACAGGGATGTTTGATGGCAATTGGAGGTTTACAAATAACTACAGAAATCAATGGAGCGCTGTCGGAACTCCATTCAAAACAATTTCTGCAGGATTTGACAAACCAATTAAATTACGTAAAGGAGAAATTGGTCTCGGAGTTTACGTGCTAAATGACCAAAGTGGTTCTGCAAATTTAACTGCAAACAAAATTATGCTCTCATTTGCGTATCAATACAATTTGAATGGACATACGATTATTGCAGGCATTCAAGCAGGATATACAATTCATAGCTATGAGCTAGACCAACTGACTTTCCCGGGACAATATGACAGCCAATCTGGATTATTTGATGCAAATATGCCAAATTATCTAGAATCTTGGGATGAAAATATTGACTACCCGGATGTAACCTTAGGACTTGCATGGACCAGCAATTTTAATGATATTATTCCCGTAGTTGGTTTTAGTGCACACCATATTAATGGCCCAGAACTTTCTTTCCTTCGTGAAGATGCAAAACTTGCACCTCGCTTTGCTTTTAATGCAAATGCATACATTCCGTTAAAAGAGATGTGGTATGCAAAGCCAAATCTTTACACAAATTACCAAAAAAATGCCAGCAACTATCTTGTCGGCGGAATAATTGGATACAAATTCCCGCTGGAAGAACTTTTAGACAAAGTATATACAGGTGTACAAATGAGGACACAATTTCACTCCACCGATGCCATTGTCGCTATCCTTGGAGTTGGTGTCATGGGAATTGATGTAGGAATAAGTTATGACTTAAATGTGTCTGCACTTAGTAAAGCGACAAACATGCGTGGCGCCTTTGAGCTAAGCATTGTTTATACAAATTTTATCAGCGATTTAAAACGAATTACAATACCTTGTGACAGATATTAGGAGATGAAAATTATGCATAAACTATTTTTTGCAATGATGCTGTGTTTTGTTGGTTTCGGTATTAACCAAAACGCAATCGCACAACAGGATATGACCGAAATGAACCCTCGGCAATTAAAACGCTACGGAGAAAAAGCACTTGCTGCAGGCGATTTATTTACTGCAATTGATTACCTCTCAGCCTACATCAAAGAAAAACCTAATAACGCTAAAATTCTTTTCATTTTAGGGGAACTATATTTTAAAGAACGTAACTATCCAGAAGCTGAAAATTATTATCTCAAAGCATTTAAAGAAAAACGCAGAAAATATCCTCAAGCTCAGTTCAAATATGCTGAATGCTTAAAAATGCAAGGGAAATATGAAGATGCACTAAGGGAATTTAATATTTTCACACGATATCGAAAAGATATAAAAAGTAAAGATCAGAAATACTACAAAGACAGGATGCGATCAGAAATTGAAGGTATAGAAATGGTGCTTTCTGACACTTTAAATACGAACTTCGTTGTGAATAATCTCGGGAAACCTATCAATCACAAACACATTGACTTTAATCCCATGATTATTGATGAAAACAGATTGGTTTTTGCATCATTGCAATTAGATGATATAAAATACTTTGACCCGGTAAAAGACAGCATTCCAAAACGGAAATTTTACCAAGCGTACAAACAAGGAAATTCATGGAAAATTACAGGAGAATTTGGAGCTGATCAAATTAATAGCCCAGATTTTAATACTGGAAACGGAGCCTTTTCTCCCGATGGAAATAGGTTCTACTTCACACGTTGTTCTCGCGAATTTGATGAACGAATAATTTGTCGTATCTGGTTATCAAAACTGGAAAACAATCAATGGCAAACACCCGAAATTTTACCCGAAATCATTAATGACCCCTACTACACCTCAACCATGCCAGCAGTGGGAATTTCCCGAAGGAACACAGATATGTTGTATTTCATATCAGATAGAGATGGGACAAACGGAGGAATGGATATTTGGTACAGTTATTTTGACCCAAGACGTGAAGAATGGAAAAGCCCAAGAAACTGTGGTCGAAAAATTAATACCGTGGCCGATGAAATCACACCATTTTATGATGCTGACAGAAAAACGTTGTATTTTGCATCAAATGGACACACAAACATCGGTGGACTAGATATTTTTAAAACCAGAGGCTCAGGTCGATCACTCAACAAACCAAAGAACATGCAAAAACCGGTCAATTCAAGCTATGACGACCTGTATTACAATGTTTATAAAGAAGGATATACCGGATATTTCGTCTCAAATCGGCCGGGCGGACAATCGCTTAGACATGAAACCTGCTGCGATGACATTTACCAATTTATCGACAGCGATTACATACGAATTTGGTTAACCGGAGAAATTTACGGTATTACTGATTTAGATTTTTACAACTCAATTCGTGCTGAATATGAGCAAGATATGAGACTCGATCATGTAACTACAGACAAAGATACTGCATCCATAAAATTACTCCATAAATATCCTGTTTCTTTATTTATGATAGACCCGGAAACTAGCGAAGAAGTGTTTATCAAAACAGATTCTACCGAAAAAGGTAGGTTTTGGTTTAATTTAGAGCAGGGAATCGATTACCGCCTAAAAGTCAAAGATTTTAATCGGGATGAAAAAGTATTTTCCCTAACAACCAAACCAATTACACAGGATGACACCATCATAATGGATGCAATTATTGTAAATACAATCCCTACTGAGCCAATTACATTGAAAAATGTGTATTATGAATATGACAAAGCAGAACTTACGAAAGAAGCAGAACGCGTTATTCACAATACAATTTACAAATTACTGAAAAAACATCCGATAATTATTGTTGAAATTAGCTCACATACTGATAGTGTTGGTAGTAATGAATATAATATGGAATTGTCGCAAAAACGCGCTGAGTCAGTTGTAAATTGTCTGATGGAAAAAGGAATTTCAAAGGAACAAATGACTGCCAAAGGATATGGTGAGGAAAACCCAATCGCACCAAATTCAAATTCTGACGGAACGGACAATGAGGACGGAAGAGCGAAAAATCGTCGCACAGAATTCCGAATTATTGGCGAACTCGAAGAATACTCTGATATTATTTATGAAGAATAGGCTTGCATATTTTTTAACAATTATTTTACTGCCGCTCAGCTCGATGCTTTATGCACAAAATCTGAATGCAGGCTTTGACAAACAAGAGTTACTTGAAGTAATGTTTGTTAGCGCAAGAACTGGCGGAAACGAAAAATACGTAAACGATAGCTTAAACCCTATTCCGGAGCCTAAAACTTTCACTCGTAAATATCGTTCGGAAACCATTGCCTTTGATAATTTGTGGGAATTATGGTGTAATAATAACAATACCGCAATTATTACTGTGCGAGGAAGCACAGCGAAATCTGAAAGCTGGCTTACTAATTTCTACGCAGCAATGATTCCTGCCAAAGGAGAAATCATTACAGCAGAAGGAGAAAAACTAGCATACTGTTTTTCTGAAAATCCACAGGCATACGTACATACTGGCTGGACAATAAGTACCAGTTATTTAATGCAAGACATTGCACCTCGTATTGATTCCATTTACAAAACAGGAATTAAAGATATCATAATCACCGGACACAGTCAAGGCGGTGCAATTGCCTACTTGTTAAGCGCAGAAATCTTGCATAAAATCGACACCGGTAGGTTTCCAAGTGATTTGAAAATTAAAACATACTGCACGGCGGCTCCTCGTGTAGGAAATCTATACTTTGCCTACGATTTTGAACAAAAAACGCAAGGCGGATGGGCTTTTAACATTATCAACCCTTTGGATTGGGTACCGGAAATGCCTTTAAGTGTACAAACAACAAAAGATTTCAATGCCATTAATCCATTTGCAAAAGTTAGTGATCGTTTTAAACAAGAAAAACTTCCAAAACAAATCGCACTTAAACGCATCTACAAATTGCTAAAAAAACATCCGGAAAAAGCTTTGAAAAACTATCGAAATTTTTTTGGAGAAAAATTAACACCAGGAATTTGCAATGCAATTGGGGAAATCACATTACCAGAATTTTCGAATTCCATGCACTATGTGCGAACAGGGCAATCGTTTGTCCTACAGCCAAATGAAGCATATCATAAAAAACATCCACATAATCCAGACAAAATTTTTACGCATCACTCTCACCACGCTTACATTTGCCTAATCAATAAAATAATCGATTGAAAAAAATCGAGACAACCAACAGACGATGCCTGTTGCTCAACGCTGACGCCCAGTTGGGCTGGCTGGCTCACTCTTATACTAATTTAATTTTAAAACACGCTATAAAAGTCATTATGTGTAATGCTTAGAACTCTGTTTTTAGGGAGTTTGTTTTTTACAAATTCGTGTAACCATTGTTTTACATTTTTTAAATTATCAAATCACTGTTGTCCGAGAAATCTTATTAATTTTAGTTCATTATTATATTTTTACCGGACAACCGTGATTGTAAAGACTTTCCCCATGAAGCAAAAGTACAAATAATATAACGGTTTTTGAAATTAAATAGGTATGAAATAGAAACTGATTATGTGAACAGTTTTGATTATACGATCGACATCCCTGATGATGTATCAGGAAAAAGTCTTAAAGAAAATTTTGCGATGAGCGGGATTGGATTAAAAATCGGGGTGAAAATCTTTTTATAATACCACTTTAAAATCAAAAATTCCGGTATTATGCCGATGTAGAATCAACACCGATAGACGTAGCATATCTGTAGTTTTAAATCACAATCGGTATAATAAAGTTACATTTGCTGGTTTAATATTCCCAACAATCAAAGGAAAGTATAAATTGTATATTTCCTTAAAAATGTTTACTTTTGTATCCATATAACAATACATGTTAATATCATGAAACAAAAGATTTTATTTGTTGCACAGGAAATAACTCCTTACCTACCGGAAAGCCCAATGTCAAAAATAGGACGATACCTACCGCAAGGCATTCAAGAATCTGGAAAAGAAATTAGAACCTTTATGCCTCGATTTGGGAGTATCAACGAGAGGCGCAACCAGCTTCACGAGGTGATTCGTTTATCAGGAATGAATCTCATCATTGAAGATTACGACCACCCCTTAATTATTAAAGTGGCATCAATTCAAGCAGCTAGAATGCAGGTTTATTTCATTGACAATGAAGATTTTTTCAAAAGAAAGGCCGTTATCAAAGATAAAAATGGGATTGAATTTGAAGACAACGATAAGCGAGCGGTTTTTTATGCGCGCGGAGTTATTGAAACTGTTAAAAAATTGTGTTGGAGCCCAGACCTTGTCCATGTTCATGGATGGTTCTCAGCATTTGTCCCTTTATATTTAAAAAAATCATACAAAGATGACCCTTTGTTTAGCGACATTAAAATTGTTTATTCACTTTATGATGACAATTTTAAAAACAACCTCAATCCGAATGTTGTTAATACTGCATTATTTGAAGGTGTAGAACTCAAAGATCTTGAATCACTGAAAAATGCAGATTATTTAAGTCTGAACAAACTGGCAATTGACTACTCCGATGCAATCATTTTAGGCAGCGAGACAGTTAATCCTGTGCTTTTGGAGTACGCAAAAGCATCAAAAAAACCTATCCTCGAATACCAAGATGAAGAAAACTACGTTCAGAACTATTCATCGTTTTATGACAAAATTTTAGAGACGTAAATATTTTATGAAGAAATTATTTCAAACGCTCCTTTTCGCAAGCGTAATTATTGGTGTGCTTATTAATTTTACTGCATGCGAAACAGAACCTTCTGACATTGGAATTGGACTGCAACCAGGATCAGATAAAATCATTTTAGCCACAGACAGTTTAAGTGTTTTCACTCGCACGGTGCGAGACAATAGTGTTGCAACCGATGAGCGTAGCCTTAGTTTATTAGGTTCTTATGTTGACAGTGATTTTGGACAAACAGACGCATCGTTTATTAGCCAAATAATGCTATCTAGTGGGAATGTTAGCGAAGATGTAACCATTAATGTCGATTCAATGTCAATGGTATTGAATTATGGTGGGTACTTTGGTGATACCTTAAGCAATATCAAATTTAACCTTTATCAAGTTTTAGATACTGTTTTTGATATTGAGTCTACTTATTATAGTGATTATAATGTGGGTACGGGGCTCCGGCAACTTGGAACTTACAGTTTTATGCCAAAACCTGGCGAGGACACGATTGCATTTACAATATCTGAACCCGATTTTTTGTCGCTTTTTTCTGATAACACAATTTATAAAGATGAAGTTGCTTTTCTGAGCGCAATAAAAGGCTTATATTTTGAGATTATACCTTCAGGTACTGACGGTGGTTGCATTGCTTACTTTGACTTGCTATCAGATGATTCTCGAATGATTATGCATTACAATGATACGACGATTTATGATTTTTTAATCAACAGCAACGCAGTTCGTATTAACATGTTTGATCATGATTATTCCAGCGGGGCATCTGAAATAATTAATGCAATTAATAATCAAACCGATAATCAAGAATATGCATTTATTCAATCAGCCGCAGGGCTTAAAACAGAACTTGTCATTAAAGACTCTGTTAAATTCAATGCCATCATGGAAAAAGGGATAAACAGAGCACAATTACAAGTTACCATAGCGAAAGACTATTTTAATTCCTCTGATATTCCGGAGCAATTAACTGTCGTTTACAAAAATGATGATGAATTGTATGAATTTTTAACAGACTATAAAGTGAACTCAAGTCACTTTGGTGGGGAATTTAATGACGACGGATCTTACACATTTAATATTCCATTTTATTTACAGGATTTATTAAGTGGAGATTTATCCGTAGATAATTTTCTATCGCTTTTTGCCCTTAATAACAGAACAAGTGCAAATTACTGTGCAATATATGGTGGAGCTCATCCCGATTTTCCATTACAAATAAAAATTATCACATCTGATTTTTAACAAAAAACCTAATTTACTATGTGCGGAATAGTTGGATACATTGGTGAAAAACAAGCATACCCAATATTAATAAAAGGACTAAAAAGGCTTGAATATCGCGGTTACGATTCAGCCGGTGTTGCATTAATAAACGACCATTGCAGCACATACAAATGCCGTGGCAAAGTTTCTGATTTAGAGACAGAGGTACAAGGCAAAAACATTGAAGGCAACATTGGGCTAGGGCACACGCGTTGGGCCACTCACGGAGAACCCAATGACATAAACGCGCATCCTCACACCAGTATGCACGGAAAATTCATAATCATTCATAATGGGATTATTGAGAATTACAATCGACTTAAAATAAAATTGGTTAATCGTGGTTACGAATTTAAAAGTGAAACGGATACTGAAGTTCTCGCAAATTTAATTGAATACATTTACCTAAAAGGCAATGTAGATGCAGGAACCGCTGTAGAGCTAGCTTTAAGCAAGGTAGTAGGTGCATATGGGCTTGTCATTGCTTGCACAGATGAAAAAGACCATTTATTTGCTGTCCGAAAAGGGAGCCCACTCGTTATTGGTGTAGGCTCTGGCGAATATTTTCTAGCTAGTGATGCTACCCCGATTGTCGAACACACAAAATCGGTTATTTATCTACAAGATAACGATATGGCTGTTATTGGTAAAAACGGATTAAATCTTAAAAACCTGAACAGCAAACATACAGGCGAGAAAAAACCGATTGTACATAAATTAGATTTGGATGTTGATGAAATTGAAAAATCTGGTTATGATCATTATATGCTCAAAGAAATACATGAGCAGCCCCGTTCAATTACCGATACCTTTCGTGGTCGTATCAATCCAGTAACTCATGAACTAAAACTCGGTGGGTTACATTATAATATGGATGCATTAACAAATGCAAAACGCATCATCATCATTGCATGCGGGACAAGTTATCATGCAGGTTTAGTAGGCGAATATCTAATTGAAGAGTTTGCCCGCATCCCTACTGAAGTTGAATATGCTAGTGAATTTCGCTATCGCGACCCGATTATTTATAAAGATGATGTTATAATTGCAATCAGTCAAAGTGGAGAAACTGCAGATACATTGGCAGCCATCGAACTTGCTAAGAAAAAAGGAGCTACAGTACTTGGTGTTTGTAATGTTGTTGGCGCAAGTATCCCACGTGCAACTGACGGTGGCGTTTACACACATGCCGGACCAGAAATTGGAGTCGCATCAACCAAAGCATTTACCGCACAAGTAACAGTGCTTACTATGATTGCAATGCAAATTGGGCAAAAAAGCGGAGAGCTAACCAATCAGGAATACAGCGATTTAATTGAAGAACTAGCATTAATCCCTGACAAAATTTCTGCAATCCTTAAAAAGTCTGATAAAATAGAAGCAATCAGCAAGTTATATCAAAACGCAACCAATGCACTTTATCTTGGGCGTGGATATTTATATCCTGTTGCCATGGAAGGAGCCCTTAAATTAAAGGAAATCTCCTATATACATGCAGAAGGATATCCAGCAGCAGAAATGAAGCATGGTCCCATTGCACTAATTGATGAAAACATGCCGGTAATTGTTGTTGCAACTAAAGATAAATCATACGACAAAATAGTTAGCAATATCCAAGAGGTAAAGGCTAGAAAAGGGATTATTATTGCCATTGTCACTGAAGGCGATGACACGATTAGCAAAATGGCAGATCATGTTATTGAAGTTCCTGAATCAGACTTTGCATTAGCACCATTACTATCAGTAGTTCCATTGCAATTAATATCTTATTTCATTGCAGTTTTACGCGGATGCAATGTGGATCAACCAAGAAATTTGGCAAAATCGGTAACCGTTGAGTAGTTTTTAATAATAAAGCTACTATTTTTGAGTTTAAACTAAAGGAAAATAAAAAACTTGAAACAGGTCAAACAACATATCATTGGATTTCTCGTCATCGTTTTACTGGTGATGAGTTGCTCTACGGAAAAAAATACATTCATTAGCCGCACTTATCACAACATTACGGCGCATTATAATGTATATTTCAACGGGCGTGAAGCGTACCGAAAAGGCATTAAACGTGTCGAAGACCAGCACAGCGACGACTTCACCCAACTGCTCCCCGTTTATATCCTTGGAAATGAAGAAACAGCATCGACAATTTCCGGTGATATGGACAAAGCCATCCGTAAAGCATCTAAAACGATAAAATATCATTCGATAAAAGCAAAGCCTAAGCAAAAAGGAGGTACACTCAGCAAAAAGGATCAAGAATTCATGAAAAAAAATGAATACAATAAATGGGTTGACGATTCTTACTTGCTTATGGGGAAAGCATATTTCATGAAAACAGAATTTTTGCCTGCTCGTCAAAATTTTGAGTATATCATACGAGAATTCCGTAAAGAGGATATTAAATATGATGCCATGTACTGGATGGCCAGAACCAATTTGGCAACAAACAACATGAAAATGACCCGTGAATGGTTAGATCAGATTGATGCTGAAAAAGATTTTCCTGAAGAATTACAAGCAGATGTAGATGTTCTCAAAGCTGCATATCATTTAAAACTTAGAGAAAAAGATGCTGCAATGCCCCTCCTGCATAAAGCCATTAAAGGAAACAAAAACAAATCAGAAAGAACGAGATATCAATATTTATTGGCACAACTCTATAAAGAGAAAAACGATTATCGTAAGGCGGCTCAGATGTTTAAAAAGGTAGTAAAAAGCAGTGCAACTTACGAAATGTCATTTAATGCCAAAATCAATATGGCAGAATGTTATGGAAAACTTGGTGGTAGCTATAAAGACATGAAAAAGCTACTGACAAAAATGATCCGCGACGACAAAAACATTGACTATCTGGATCAAGTATATTATGCTTTAGCAGAGATAGAATATGAAAACAACAAGCGAGATGAAGCAATCAAAAACTACAAACTATCAAGCGAAAATAGCTTTTCAAATAATAGCCAAAAAGCGATGTCATGCATGAAATTGGGAAATATTTACTATAAAATCCCAAACTATAGATTGTCGCAAGCATATTATGACACCTGCATCATGAATTTGTCAAATGAACACCAGCGATATGATGAAATAAGAAATCTGTCCCGAAACCTAACCGGGTTAGTAATTCAAATGGATGTTGTAGAAATTCAAGACAGCCTCCAACACATTGCATCTTTACCAGAAAAAGAGCGAAATGCACTAATTGATGAGCAAATTCAAACTGTCATTGAGCAAGAGCAAAGAGAGCGTGAGATGGAAAGGGAACGTCAACAAAACTCTATGCTCTTCGATCAACGCAGAGGCTCAAATCAAATTAATGCACCCTCTGGAGGTGGTTGGTATTTCTATAATCCGGCAACCCTAAGTTTCGGACAAAATGAATTTAAGAAAAAATGGGGAACGCGTGAACTGGAAGACCATTGGAGACGCTCCAATAAATCTGTGGTTCAAGATGATTTTTATGCCGAACAAGATAGCGTAGCATCCGATTCAAATACAGTAGCGCGTGTCAATGACAATAAATCCAGAGCATATTATATGCAAGATTTACCTTTGAATGATTCATTAATGGCCGTTTCCAATGAAAACATTCGGGATGCCCTTTTTGCAATGGGAGAAATTTACAAACGTGATTTTAACGATTATGACAAATCCATTACGGCTTTTAAATCATTGGATGAACGTTTTCCTGAACATGGCTATAAACTTCCTGCCTATTATAGCCTATATGAGCTATACAAAGAAAAAGGGAAGTCAAATGAGGCCAATTCTTACAAACAAAAAGTGATGAATTTATTCCCCGAAAGCCATTATGCCAAATTGCTCAAAAATCCGAATTACATGCAAGAATTGGCCGAAGAGCAAAGGCAGCAACGCTTAGAATATGAAACTCTTTACGAACTTTACCGAAAAAATAAATTTCAACAGGCAGAAATGAAAGCAAACACTTTCTTGCAGAATCACCCCGAAAGCACCTATGCCCCAAAAGTTCGTTTCATACAGATTATTACTAGCGCATTAGATGTTGACCAATTGGTTTTTAAGAAAAATTTAGCAGAGTTTATTCAGAATTTCCCAGAAGATGCACTATCTAATCGGGCGATGCAAATTCTTGGTTATCTTGGTGAAACAGATATGGATGCGCTTATTGCCGATTTGGACAGCAGACCAACTCCAGAAATTGAAAGCACTGAAAATGACACAACCGTTTCTGACGATGTTAAGGCTGAAAGCCTTTACAGCTTTGACACGAATGAAATGCATCTTTATATAATAGCAACACTTGAAGAACGTGCTGATACTAAAAAGCTACAATTTGAAGTGAATAGCTTTAATATTTTCACTTTTAATATGCGAACTTTCAAAGTAAATATTTCTCTCTTTTCAGAGGATATAAGCTTGATACATGTTAAACCATTCAAAAACAGCAAACAGTCTATGAATTACATGAATCTGATAAAAAATAATCAGACTGTTTTTGAGGTGATTGATGACATTGAACATATACAATTTGTCGTTTCAGAAAGTAATTATGAGATTTTGAAGAAAGAAAAAGATATTGATCTTTATTTGAAATTTTACCGTAATAATTATTGATTCACCCCTCTCTAATTATTACAATTAATCCTAAAAATAAATATCCATGAGAAAAATTCAAATACTTTGGACAGATGATGAAATTGATCTGCTCAAGCCACATATCATATTCTTAGAACATAAAGGATATGAAGTCGAAACGGCAACGAATGGTCAAGATGCCATTGAAACAATTCGCGAAAAAATTTTCGATTTAGTTTTCTTAGATGAAAATATGCCAGGACTTTCCGGTTTGGAAACTTTAACAGCAATTAAACGCATAAGTCCCTCAACACCGGTAATTATGATTACCAAAAGTGAAGAGGAAGACATTATGGATCAGGCAATTGGTAGCCGTATCAGCGATTATCTTATCAAACCTGTCAATCCGAAACAAATTCTTTTGAGCATAAAGAAACATGTGGACACAGATCGCCTTGTCTCTGAAAAAACAAGTATGGATTACCAAATTGAATTTCGACAACTTGGAATGCGAATTAATGAGATTAGAACGCACAATGAATGGGACACAGTGTATAAAGAACTTGTTGACTGGGAATTAAAACTTGAAAACTCTGAAGACCATACCTTAGATGATATTTTGAGCATGCAAAAACAGGAGGCAAATAACGCCTTCTTCCGATACATAAAATCAAATTATTTTCATTGGTTAGATCCCAAATCAGACGAGAAACCGCTAATGTCGCATCAGTTGATGAAACAAAAAGTTTTCCCACTGCTTAAAGCAAATAAAAAGGTATTTTTCTTTATTATCGACAACTTGCGTTACGACCATTGGAAAGCAATTCAACCCAATTTAGCGAAACAATTTCATATCCGCGAAGACGAAACTTATTTCAGCATCCTTCCTACATCAACACAATATTCTAGAAATGCCATTTTCTCAGGGCTTATGCCCTCTGAAATCAACAAAATTTATCCTGACTTATGGAAAAACGACCATGAAGAAGGAGGGAAAAACATGCATGAAGAGGATATGGTTAAAAAAATGATTCATCGTTTTTTCGGAAATGAGAAAAGTGTGCATTATGAAAAAGCATATGACATACAATACGTAAAAAAAATAAACTCCCGATTAAATAATTTACTGCATTACGATTTAAACACAATTGTCGTAAATTTCGTGGATATGTTATCGCATGCACGCACAGATGTGAAAATGATTAAAGATTTGACTGAAAACGAAGCAGCCTATCGTTCATTAACAAAATCTTGGTTTCAACACTCCCCTTTATTGGAATTATTTAATGAAATTGCAGAAATAGGAGCAGAAGTTATTATAACCAGCGATCACGGCGCTATCAGGGTTCAAAACCCGATTCGAATTGTAGGTGAACGAACTACAACTACCAATTTGCGGTACAAACAAGGGAAAAGCCTAAATTACAATCCGAAAGAGGTATTTGAAATTACCGATCCACAAAAAGCCTATTTACCAAAATCAAACATCAGTTCAACCTATGTGTTTGCAAGTGGCAATGACTATTTTGTCTATCCGAATAATTACAATCAATACATGAAAATGTACAAAGACAGTTTCCAACACGGAGGAATTTCAATGGAAGAAATGCTTATTCCAATTATTCATCTTACACCAAAATCATAATGAAGACATATCGCATCCAATCGTTAGAAGCTATCAATGAAGTTGTAAATCAATTCATAAATGATTTTTCAGATTTTCAGGTTTTTGCATTTTACGCAAACATGGGTGCTGGAAAAACTACTATTATCAAAACAATTTGTGAGCAACTTAAGGTTGAAGACTTAGTAACTAGCCCAACATTTGCGATTTTGAATGAATATTACACTGAGAAGCAAGAGCTAATCTGTCATTACGATTTTTATCGAATTGAAAAACCGGAAGATATTTTACGAATAGGATTTGAAGAATATTTAGACAGTGCAGATAAAATTTTTATTGAGTGGCCAGAACAAGTAGAATCGCTTCTCCCCGATACTTATGTTCGGGTGATAATAGAAATAGAAAATAACGAGCGGATACTTAAAGTTGATATTATCAATTAGTGGTTGTTAAGGAATAAGGTTGATAGAATAGGCGATGTTCAGACCCTGAAAGGGTCAAATTTGAATAGCGACGGATAAGCGAGGGACGAGTGCAATCCGTGGATAAAGAATTTAACCCCACATGAATTTTTGGCGAAATTTTTGCGCACAAATTAATCCCGGAAATTAGAATCAGTGGAATTGCAAAAATCATGACAAAAATGGATGCAAATTCACAAATAACGTTTTATTAAAGGCTGTAATTCAGCGTTTCAGACCCTGAAAGGGTCAAATTTGAATAGCCACGGATAAGCTCAGTATTAGTTGAATAAATCCTCAATGATATCAGTTGGGTTGTGATGATATGTGTTGAAACCCAGTGCTTTTGCTGATATGATATTTGCTTCATTGTCGTCAATAAACAAACAATCATTAGCCTTGATATCACCATCGCGTAAAACAGCGTGAAAAATCTCAGTATCAGGTTTTCGCAAACCCATTTTATGCGAATAATAAGCTTTCTTGAAATATGCATTTAATCCGTCGGGATGAAATTTGTCAATAACTTGTTGATTATATCGTGTAAAATGAATGGAATTTGAATTGCTAAGTAAATACAAATTATACGATACGGCAAGTCGCTCCAACATGGAAAATGTGGATGCTCTGAAGTCCAAAATAATCGCACTCCATGCATCATCAATTTGTTGATCTGTCCAGTTTAATCCGGATATTCGTCGCATTTCATTACGAAAAGTGGATTCGGAAATTTTTCCTGTTTCAAGCAAATTAAATAAATCCACTTGTTGAATTTCTCCGTAAAGGCGATCAAAATCTGTTAACCCAATTGCTTGAAAAGCCTTTACTGGGGCATTAAAATCGATAGGTAATAAAACATTCCCGAGGTCAAAAATCAAATGCTTAATTTCTGATATATGCTTATCCATTAAAATCCTACACTTAATACCACATCAATAAAATCTGCTCGAAAATCCATGAAATCGTCAACATCACCGACAAACACTTCAGCCTGATCATCACGCTGACTATCCATTCTAGAATAGTACGCAATTTCTGGAGCATATTGCACTGACATAATTACATTTTCAGATAAAATAATATCAACACCAAGCGTAATATCAGCACCAACTTTTAACATGTCGGCACGATACCAACCAGCATTCTGATATACAATCGATGTATTGATATATTCTACCGGATACCCTCCAAAAGGCTTATCATACACGTAGTATTCTTTCCCTAAATGGTGATACCCAGCAATAGCACCAATACCGTAATAAAAACGAAAGTTGTCGATATGATAGGTACGTTCTATTCCAACTCTGAAATCAAGCGAGTAAAAAATATTTGCAAACTCTCGTAATGTCATCAAGCTGTCTTCAACTCCAACAATATCCATTCGCTCATTATCCGAAAAATAATTTATATAATTTACACTAAAACGCAAGTTTGTTTTTTCCCACATATGTCGATATTGAAAAAATATTTTTGATGCAGGCAATACGCCACCTCCGAGCATCCCAAAGGCCGGATACACGTTCAGTCCCACCATGTTCCCTGTCCATGGAACGATAGAATCTTGTGTTGTTAGCGTTGTATCCTCAACAGGCTGAGTATTATTTTCTTGAGCGATTGCAGAAATTGCAAAAAGCATTGTGGTGAAAATTATCAATAATCGTTTCATAAGCTAAATTTTATGATAAAGGTACAATTTATTCATTAATAATCAACGTGATATTTCATCAATTGGTATTCCACTAACGCTACTTGGGTGCGGAATGTTCATTAAATTACAAATTGAAGGCACAATATCAGCCGGATTAACTGGTTTTCCAATCTGTGTTTTACGAATTTTCCATCCATAAAAAACCAATGGAACATGAGTATCATAGGTGTATGCAGAATTATGGTCAGCAGAATAACTCACATCTTGTATCCATCCGGGTTTCAATGCAATAATTACATCACCAGAACGCTTTTGCTGAAAAGAATTCTGCATTTTCTGGAATATTCCACTTGAATATTCTGTGCGTTGCAAGTCGGTAGCTGTTAACACACTTGCAACTCCGTTAGATGATAATACAAATTGAGCAACTTTATCCTGCACTTTCGACAAGCTCAAACCTGCATCTTCAATCAAGGTTCGATTCAAATAAATTTGCAAGTTATGATAATCTTTAATCCAATCTCCTTCCCCGTACAGTACATTCAAATATGATTCGAGCAAAGCAAGCACGTAATGATGCCGAAATTTTCCGGCGGGCAGTTTTTCACTTCGCAAATAATCGGGATTATTGCTTACTCCGCTACTTCCGACAAGATAAAAAAGCACATTTGTTTTTCCTACTTGCTTTTCAATGGTGTGTACAAGGTGAGCAATTTCCTTATCAAGACGCAATAGTGCATCGTGCATTTCGATGGCATCTGGGCCAAAATATTTACCAATGTTTTCTGTCGCGAAATAATTGACTTGCAATACATCTGTAATTAAATCGTCACCCATTTTTTCTTCAACCAGCGTATGTACGGCGAAATCGGTTGTCATGGTATTACCTTCAGGGATCATTTTAATAAACTTCTTCCCTACATATTTTTGATAAATATCTGGGTAATAAAAAGGAAAGGTTTTAAATTCGGCATCGTATCCATATTCATAGGAGCTGGTATCAGGCAAAGCAAAGCGATAAATTGAATCGGTTGGGTTCCAAGTTCTTTCAAAATAAACGGATGGATAATCGTTTTTATTGAATTTTTTTACCCATTTGGGCAATTCATTGATGTAATAGGATGAACTAACCCATTTCCCTGTTTCATCATCAACCCAATACGCAGCATCAGCCTTAAATCCGCCACTTAATACAGCCGCAGTAGGATCCATTGATACTGAAAATACTTTGCTATGGTTTTGAAAATACAATTTCAACTCATCACTCAGTGTAGTACCCATCAATTGTTGTGGAGAGCATGCGTTATCCCGATTCGTTACCCCCACCGGGTTGTGCTCGCGAGATTGCACTGCATGAACAGACTTCACATTCAAAGGCTCGTACCATAAATCAGCAACAATTCCATGCTCTGAAGGTTGTGCCCCTGTAGCAATGGTTGCATATCCAGGAGCAGATTGAGTTAGCAGGTAATCAAACTTCGTGTTTCGACAATAAGCTCCCTGATTAATCAGTTTTTTAAAGCCCTGCTCATCAAGCTGATCCCAAAGTTTGTACAGCGCATCATAACGCAATTGATTTACTGTAATTCCTACAATCAATTTGGGATGAGTTGAGGGTAAATTGTAATTTTGTGCTTCGAGTTGAAACACGGTAAAAATTGCGATAATAAAAATAAGAAATTTCTTCATTATTAAAACATTTTAGCCAACACAAACAAAACCGATAATACCAGTAATATACTTACAAACACATTTAACCCGGCCATTAAATAATTTCCTTGCCGCATCATTTCAAATACTTCATAACTGAAGGTTGAAAAGGTGCTAAAGCCGCCACAAAAACCAACGATTAGGAGTGCATGCAAATTGTCTGACATAAGTTTTGTTTTTGTCAAACCAAACAACACAAGTCCTAAAATAATAACACTCAGGAAATTTGTTAAAAAGGTTGCAAGCGGGTTTATTGTATCGTTACCATGCACCAAGCGCGACATTCCGTATCGAGACAAACTACCTAAACCACCACCAATAAAAATATAAAACAAATGCATACTTACATTTTTCGTAAAAATAATAATTAATGTTGGTTTGTTACGAAAGATGCAGCTTTTTATGCAGGCAATTTTTGCCATAAAAGGCATTCAGAAATGTGCATTCAATTACATCTATTAATGGTAAAGTTAGATTTGCTGGTTGAATCTATGTAACAAAGAAAGTAAGTAGTAATTTTGATATTACTGCTTGCTTTTTTGTGTCTTTACATTATGCCATAAATTAGTAGATTTTACGGAATAATAATCAGAATGTTCTTCGATGAACATAATCCACCTCATTTTCATGCAGAATATGGTGAATGTTGGGGAGTATTATAGTGTGTCTAAATTAAATTTTTCTTTATTCATATTGCAGTGATATTTTGGTTTGTTTCAGCTTTGATTTTCCAAATAAATAGAAGAAAACTTCCGAAAACAGGTGTGTAATAGTAATACCGAACTATTAGTCCCAAATTTATTTCTGGGAAAAACGATTCAGTATCGCTTCGTTTTTGCGTAAATAAAGTGATTTATCATAATGACAAGTATTGTTATAAGTGGTTGATATTTAGTAGTATGGCTTTATGCGTTTTCAACTGAACTCAGTAATGCTTACTATAATATGCATTTATACTAATCCTACTTGATAAGCTATTTTTGCTAATCCGATGGAGTTTCTCACTTCAAGTTTTTGCAATAAATTTCTGCGGTGTGTTGCCACAGTTCCAGAGCTTATGTTAAGAATAACACCAATTTCTTCATTGGTTTCTTCATTTGCTATATGCTTTAAAATCTCCATCTCTCTTTTAGTGAGTCGATTAACCGATTGCCTGTCTGATTGTAATTGTTTCTTTCTTTTTTCTTTGTTTGGGCGCATCATGCTAGCCATAATTTGATTGCTTACTTCTTTTGAAAAGAAATTGTTTCCGGTATATACTTTCTCAATGGCTTCTAGGATATCTGCCGCACCTGCTGTTTTTAAAACATATCCAACTGCGCCGGCTTTTAACATTTTCTGTATCACATAGTAATCTGACTCCATGGAAAGGGCAATGACCTTTATTTCAGGATGCTTTTTATTGAGTATTTCAGTAGTTTCTATGCCATCCATTTTTGGCATGTTAATATCCATCAAAACAATATCAATTGTTTTTGAATAAACTATTGCTTCGACTTCATTTCCATCCGTGCATTCACTAACAACTTGCATGTTTGCACATGTTTTTATAATTGCCCTTAAACCTTGGCGGACAATTTTATGATCATCAACTATCAAAATTCGTATCATAACACAATGTTTTATGTAAAAGTACGGGAGCGAATGCCTGAAATCAAGCGTAAAAATACTTGAGTTTTTATCTATGTGTTTTTTCTTAGTTTTTCCGTAGTTTTACGGACATGTAAACACTTACCGTTAGATTGTCAGGGGAAGTCAGTTTGACTCTTTTTGTTATAAACTCAGTTAGGATTATTTGTGAATGATGCAATCATTAAAATGTTATATTTTTCGTGTTGACGGTATTCGCCTCCATATACTTTGTACTTTGAAAGTACTCACTTCCATCTTTATTTATGGTATATTCAATAAACACTTCGTCGTCTCCGGCAACTTGATAAATTAAGGTTGTGTCTATGGATGCGCCTGTTAGTGTCTTGAATTCTGCAATTGTGCAGTCTGTGCATTCCTCAGGAATATCACTAACTCGAATTTTTATTTCATCAGAATTGCTGTTTGGGAAAATCATATTTTTAATGTGAATTTCCAGCCTTGCTGATTTTACTAATGTTTCTTGAATATTGTAGGTATCTGAATAATCCTTTGGAAGAAAATTAAGGGTTTTATTTCTATATCCATCCCGACTAAGGCTTACGCGATATTCCTGCGCTCTAAGGCTTTCAAATTCAAATCGAAAACTGCCGTCTGATTCTGTTTTCGTCTCGCCGATTGTCTCCCAACTATTGTTGTAAGATGCTTGCTGAATAACCTTAACCTCACAAAGAATATTCACATTTTCGAGGGCTTCATTTTCGGGATAATTAATTATTTGCCCTTCTATTATATTAATTTCATCTTCTTTGCATGCATTTAAATGCAAAAGAAATAGAAATGCTGCGAAAATGATAAGAAATCTTTTCATATGCCTAATTTAATTCCGATTTAGAAAATCACTCATTTGGATGAAGAATGACCCCAAATGAGATGATTTACTTAATCGAATGCGCCGCAAGGGATACAGAAAATAAAATAAATTTCCTTGCGGATTTTGGGTGAAAATACGTTAAAATTTTGAAAGAGGTTTTTAAATTGCAATTTTTTTCTTACATTCATGCTTGTATTTAAAAATAAAAATTATGAGTGTATTATCACATTTACAGCCGGAAAAAGTCTGGCACTATTTTGAAGATATTTGTCAGGTGCCGCGTCCTTCAAAGCAAGAGGACCAAATTATTGCATTTTTACTTGATTTTGCAAAACAGCATAATTTAGATGCTAAGCGAGATGAAATTGGAAATGTTTTGATTAAACGGGCAGCTAGCTCCGGGTACGAAAATCGTAAACCGGTAGTTTTGCAATCTCATATGGATATGGTTTGCGAGAAAAACAAAGATGTAGAAATTGACTTTAATACGGATCCTATTCAGCCCGTTGTTGATGGAAATTGGGTTAAAGCAAAAGGGACAACTTTGGGTGCAGATGATGGTATTGGCGTTGCTGTAGCAATGGCTTTATTGACATCTGATGGTTTGGAATTGCCTGCATTAGAGTGTTTGTTTACAGTGGATGAAGAAACCGGATTAACCGGAGCATTTGCGTTGCAACCAGGGTTTTTTGATGGGAAAATTCTGATTAATCTTGATTCTGAAGATGAAGGCGAAATTTTTATTGGTTGTGCCGGTGGGATTGATACCAATGCACGTTTTAAATATATAGAGAAAGCTGTGCCAAAAGATCATGTGGCTTTGAAACTTGAAGTTGAAGGGCTTAGAGGTGGACACAGTGGGGATGAAATTCATAAGGATCTCGGAAATTCAAATAAAATTTTGAATCGCTTTTTGAAACAAGCTAGCAAGGATTTTAGTATTCGGTTGAATGTTTTTGATGGTGGAAATAAGCGAAATGCAATTCCACGTGAAGCATATGCTATTATTACAGTAAAAGAAAAATATGTAGAGAAATTGAAAGCAGATTATCATGAATTTGCTAAAGTTTTAAAGAAAGAAAATGGCAAACGTGAGCCTAACATGAAATTTACTGTGAGTGATGTAGATTTACCAGATTTTGTGATAAATAAGAAAACACAGCAAAATTTGATGAATGCAATTTATGCTTGCCCACATGGAGTACATGCATGGAGCCCAGAAGTTGAAGATATGGTTGAGACTTCAACGAATTTAGCCTCAGTAAAATATGTTGGTGAAAATGAGATTGAAATTGTTACCAGTCAACGATCTTCTAAGGAGTCAGGAAAAACAGATATTTCGGCAATGGTCGCTTCGGTTTTTGAAATGGTTGATGCAGATATTCAGCATTCTGATGGATATCCTGGTTGGGCACCAGATCCAGATTCAGAGATTTTAAGAATATCTGAAAAATCTTACGAGCGTATATTTAATAAAAAGCCGATTGTGCGTGCAATACATGCCGGTTTGGAATGTGGTTTATTTTTAGAAAAATATCCGTATTTGGATATGATTTCAATAGGACCAACCATTTTAAATGCACATACTCCTGAGGAAAAAGTTGATATCAAAACCGTACAAATGTGGTGGGATCACTTGTTAGATACTTTGAAAGATATCCCTGAAGCTTAGAATTTATATCGCATGAAAAATCAAAGCGGCTGTCCGATAAAGGGCAGCCGCTTTTGTATGGAGTGTATTTTAAATTATTTTTAGAAGAAACTTCGACCACCTCGAATACGTTCGCCAATATTAATTCCAATAACAATTTCTTGAGAGCCAATTGTGTAGCTTGACAAGTCGCTAAAGGTAAAGTCATATGCATACCCAAAGTAATAATTATCAATTTTTAATCCGATTGCTGCAATAAATGCATCATTAGGTCTGATACTAAATGCTGCCCAATAGTCGTCATTATAAAAGAATTTTACGTTAAAATCAACTTGTGGAGTAACGGTTTCAATGGATTTTACAAGAATTGATGGTTCAATATCAACTAAAGGTGTATTTCTAAATTCGAAACGATAACTACCAAATAAAAAATAGTGTCTTACCATGATGTTTTCATCCAAATTTTGATTGATTTTCAGTTTAGATTGAAATAGGTGAGCAGCACTAATCCCTGCGGTATATTTAGGTCCATAAATATAGGCACCAAAACTTGCATCGGGGACAAATGTTTTTTCAATTTGGTAAGAAATTGCGTCGTCATCAGGGTTTGTCAGTGTGAAAAAGCGTTGATCCATTTTATACTGAAATCCTAATGCTGACAATCCGAGTGAGATACGGTTTAAACGATTAATATAAAAGTGGTATGCGTAACTCACTTGAATTCCTGTGTGACTTGTTGGTCCAAAATTGTCATTAAAAATGATACCACCTAGTCCAACAACATCGTTTTCTAACATCATATGTCCACTTACAACTTGTGTGGATGGCGAATCTTTTATGCCTAGCCATTGTTTATGTACACTAAGTTTTACTGGGGAATATTCTTTTGAGCCTGCAGCTGCTGGATTAATATAATACGTATTCATCAGGTACTGACTGTAAAGCGGCATTTGTTGCCCCATTGAATATAGGCTTGCAAAAACGATTGGTAGAATTATTAAAAGTTTTTTCATAGTTCAGCATTTTGGCATTGAAAAATACGACATTTTTTAAAGAAAACAAAACTTTTTTTTATTTTGATATTTTCAGGGATTGTTCTGAAATAAATTGACGATTTAAATTCGTTCCCCGAAGAAAATATCGGGGCAGGCTTTTTGCTCTTTTTAGCTTAGTCAAAAAAAGCACGCGGTCCAATTCTTGCATCTTCGATATTCCAACCGAAGGAAAGTTCTTCAGAACCAGTTGTCACAGAACTGATATCGCTAAAGGTAAAGTCATGGGAAATGGCAAAATAATATTTGTCAAAAGTTAATCCCATCATTGCAACAAATGAATCATCCGGTCTTAAACTAAATGCGAACCAAAAGTCCCCATAAAAAGTCAATTTAATGTTGAAATCTGTTTGTATCGGTGTTACTTCGGTTGTTTTTATTAATACGGAAGGAAGGAGTTCAACGTTTCTGTTATATGGAAATTTAAAATTATATCCAGCGGATGCAAAGTAATGTCTTACGAGTTGATTGGATTCTTCTTCCCATGTTCCTGTTAATTTCATTTTAGATTGAAATAGTTGAGTAACGGAAAGCCCAACCCAGTATTTATCATGATACATTAAGACTCCAAAGTGTGCATCTGGAATTACAATTTGCAATCGTTCACTTGTTAATATTGGTTCAAATCCATAAAAATCTTCTTGTTCTAAGCTTAATCGGTAATGCATGAGCTGGGCAGAAAGTCCTAAGCCTAATTTTAATTCACGATTTAATTCTAAGTGATAAGCGTAAGTGAAATTTGCCCCGATCGTTTCAATGGGGCCGAATTTATCGTGAAATAATTGTCCTCCAATTCCAATATTTTCTTGTTGCAGTTGCTGGTGGTATGATACATATTGTGTTGAAGGAGATTCATTGACTCCCAGCCATTGTTTATGAACACTAAGTCTCAGCGGAGAATAATCAGATACTGTCCCGGCAAAGGCAGGATTCAAAATGAACATATTTTGATAATACTGACTGTATAGGGGGAATTGTTGTGTAAATCCTGCCTTTGTAAGCATCAGAATTGCAAGAATTAATATGATATGTTTTATTTTTTTTATCATGTTTTCTTAAAACTATCGGATTACAGTGACTGTTCCGGTTAAAGGTTTTCTACTATTAGTTCCTAGATTCACATAATAGATATATGCACCAGTTGGTACAGGGTTACCATTATATGTTCCGTCCCAGAACGGATCATTCCATCCGCCTTCGTATAATAATTGTCCCCAGCGATTGTAAACTTGTATTAAACAGCGTCTGTATAAATCTAGATTATCAATTTGCCAGACATCATTATATCCATCTCCATTTGGTGAAAATGCAGCCGGAATGCGTATGCAATCTTCTTCAGATTCTGCTAGTGTTAAAATGATGACTTCATTATTTTGCAGACAATGATTTGCATCATATACATTGATAATGTATTGTCCTGATGGAACACTGTCAATGTATGTGTTTTGTTGTGTCCAATTTAGTCCGCCACCGTTCAAATGAATTGAATATGGTGGGGTTCCTCCTGTGATGCTGTCAAGTTGTATCCATCCGTCTTCAAGTCCGTTGCAGCTTGGATTTCCAGAACCAGCAACATCAATGTAAATTGGGCTTGGTTGACGAATTTTAATGATTGTATCATATTTACAACCATTGTCATCGGTAACAAGTAATGTGTAATTGCCTGGGAATAAAGTTGCACCAGTTTGTTGTTGATAAATGGTGTCTGTCCCGGGACCGTACCACATATATTGATATGGTGCTTGACCACCAAATCCTTGTGCAATGCCTCGTCCGTTATTGTATCCATAACAGCTGACGTCTCTTGCTTCTGCTAAGGCATAAATTGCACTGTCGGGTTGGTTAATATAAACCGTACCCATTCCAGAACAACCTTCTTGGTCAGTTGCAATCACTGTGTAATTTCCTTCTGAAAGATTTGTGTATGGGTTTCCGTAGAAACTTGCATCCCAAGCATAAGAGAAGTTGCCGTTTCCACCGTTAGCTATTGCTTGAGCCCAGCCAGAGGAGCCACCTTTACATAAAACATCCTGAGTGATGAAATCGACAGTTACTCCTTCAGGTTGAGTGAGTGTAAGTGTATCATTTCCAATGCAACCCCATGCATCCATCACTTGAACAAAGTAGGTTCCTGCCATTAATTCATCAATGCTTTGGGTTGTATCACCTGTATTCCAATCAAATTCAAATGGTAGCGCTCCATCATCTAAAATCGCTGTTAATACTCCATCTCTAACTCCGTAGCATGAAATAGGTTCTGTAATTTCAATTTCAGGATGAATGCTGCCGACTGATTCTATGAGTACTTGTTGAGCCCAAGTACAGCTATGAGAGTCTGTAACTGTTACAACATGTATTCCTGCAGGAATATTAGGAACAATCCCTGTAGAGTCACCGGTTGACCATTCATATGAATAGGATGGTGTTCCTCCGGTGGTTGAAATTACTGCACTGCCTGGAACGTCATTGCATTGTACGGGTGTCGTTGTAAAACTCATAAGTAATGAATCTGGTGAAAAGATTTCAACAGAATCTAAGTAGATACAGTTATTGTCATCTGCTACAGTAACATACCACCAACCTGCATTCAAATTTACTGCTGTATCAGTTACTGAGTGTTCAGGATTATTCCAGTCGTATGAATATGGAGGTGTTCCTGCTCCTGTATCCATAGTTATTACAGCATATCCGTCAGCGGAAGAGGGGCAAGATGTTAAGAAACTTTCCATACTTGCTGATAATGCGTTGGGTTCATAAACGTACATAGAATCTGAAGTATAACAGCCATTTGCATCGCTTACATGCAGGTAATACCATCCACTGCCAATGTTATTAATATATGGTGTGTTATGAATTGTATCTCCACTTTCATTAAGCCAATCGACTTGGTAAGGAGTGTTTCCTCCGGTAATTACTGGAAAGGTTGATGCATTTTCATCTCCATTGCAATTAAGGAATAAAGTGTCTATAAGTTCGATGAGTAATGAGTCGGGTTGAAAAATAAAACTAGAATCTATCTGTGTACATCCGTTTGCATCTGTGATTTCGAGTGAATGCCAACCTGGTGCCAGATTGTTTATCGCAGTGTCTGTTACCACAGAGTTTCCGTCCCAAGAATATAGATATGGAGTTGTTCCTCCGCTTACCAAAGATTGTATTTGTCCGTCATTTGCTCCATTACATGAGATGTCGTTATTGAAAAAATCAATAATAATTTCATCTGGTTCAGGAACGAGAATTGATTCAGTTGTAGTACATCCGTAAGCATCACTTAGTTGGAAGACAAAGTTTCCGGCTTCTATTCCTGTAATGATATGTACGCCGCTACTAATGTCCTCAAGTTCACCGTCACCACCACTGCCATTTGACCAAAATAGGTCGTAATCTGGTGTCCCTCCGTTGATTTGGGCTGTGATTTCGCCGTTTGAAAGCCCATAACAATCAAGTGAGTCAGTGAGGTCAATGCTTAAGCTCGGATAGGATGTCGGCTCTTGCACTGTCAGTGTTGTGTCATACGAGCAGGTATTTGCATCATTGACAAATATTTCATAATCGCCTGCTTCGAGATTGAATAGTGCAGGGTAATTGCTATTAATAATAGTATCTCCTTCAAATATCCAAACATAATCAAATGCAGGTGTTCCTCCATTCGGATTTATTTGTACACTGCCTGTGTTTTCCCCGAAGCAATATACCGAATCAATATTAACATTGAAGGTGAATTCTTCTGGTTCAGTAATTAAAAAGTTTATGCTGTCTGTAGCGCAGAGATTAGCGTCAGAGACGAGTACTGTATAAGCTCCCGGAGCAAGATTTCCAACGCTATCGGTGTCGGTTTCAAACACGGTATTTGTTTCATCTAACCATTCATATTGAAATGGTGGTGTTCCACCAATCACATCAACATCAATAAACCCATTGTCGTAGCTATAACATGTGACATCTCCCTGTGCTTCTAGAATAACTTCAAGGCTATCGGGTTGTGTAATTGTAATGATTGTATCATAAACACAAGTGCTGTCATCAATAATCGTGAACATATATTCTCCGGCAAAAATGTTTTCAATAAAGTCATCATTATCGAGAATAGTTGAGGGATCATCTGTGAGTATCCATTCCATATTATAGGGAGGGGTGCCGCCGTTTGGATTTAAATCAATATATCCAGAATTATCACCATAGCACAGTATGTTTTGTACGCTGTCGAGTCCAAAATAAAGTGCAGGTGGTTGAATAATTGTAACCGAATCATTGGTTGTATATCCGTTGGCATCAGTTGCTGTGACATAATAAGTTCCAGCCGGGATATAAATCATGACACTGTCTGTCCAAATTTCGGTGCCGCTTTCATCTTCCCAAGAGTAGGAGTATGGTTGAACCCCACCGCTAACTTGCATCCAAGCACCGCCAGTTGTGTCTCCATGGCATTGTACATTGCTGCCGATAATGGTGTGTACTAGCTCGTCTGGTTGATTTAATGTTATTTGATCTTCGATTGTACATCCGTTATCATCTGTTAATGTCAAGTTATAAGTTCCTGATGTTACGTTCCAAAGTGTATCCTGATTTGATAAGATATTTCCTGGATCAGTAATGTTTTCCCATTGATAGTAATAAGTGGGAGTTCCTCCGGATTCTATGGCCCATGCGTAAGCATCCGAGGCTTCAAAACCTGTTGCATCAACACCGCTTAAGCTTAAGTCTAATGGATCTGGTTCTGGTAAAAAGACAGAGTCGTTTTGTATGCATCCGTTGGCATCTGTTACGGTAAGATAATAATTGCCGGTTGGTAATCCGGTTACAGTATCTGTATTTGAGATGTTATTGTTACTTTCATCTTCCCAATAATATGTAAAAGGAGCTGTGCCGCCTGTCATCGTAACAAATAATGAGCCTTCATTTCCCCCATTACATAGTGGCATAGCTGTGACCATGAAATTCATTTCAATGGAGTCATTCGTTTCGATTTTAATTAATGTGTCAGCCATGCATCCATTGAAATCAAAAACAGTAACATAATACACTCCTTCTGGAAGATTGAATAATGTATCATTAGTTGATGCGAATCCGTCCCATGCATAATTATACGGCATAGTGCCTCCGTTTACTGCAATGCTAGCCGAGGCGGTTGAATCGCCATAGCAGGTTACGTCTGTTTGGTAGGTGTTGGTTATTTCCAGAACCGGTGGTTGAGAAATAATTACTGCTGTATCCCATGTATATCCTAAGTCATCAGTAATTGTGAGGAAATAAGAACCTGCCGGTAAATTATTAAATTCGGCATTGTTTGAGGTTAATGTTACCGTTGCATTTTCCCAATAATATGAGTAATCAGGTGTTCCGCCAAACGCTGCTGCCTCTAATGTTCCGGTTGAATTCGGAGCGCATAAAACATTTTCATGTACAATAATATTGCCACCGAGCGGATCGTTTGGTTCAGTAATTGTAACAGAACCGTACCATTCGCAACCATTTGCATCCGTTACAGTGACAGAATAACTGCCGGCATATAAATTATCTGCGGTTTGATTTGTGGAAATTATTGTTCCAGGGCTGGCATCATTTTCCCACTCATAAGTGTAGGTTGGAGTACCATCAGATGGATTGACTGTTGCTGAGCCATCATTATTCCCCCAAGTGGATACATTTGTATTTGTAATTGTTGCATTAAGCAATGGAGGATCTGTAATTTCAATGCTATCATTGATGACACAGCCATTATTATCAGTAATCGTTAAATAATAATAATCTGAACCAACATTGACGAGTGTATCACTTAAGGAAATTAAACTCCCCAAGCTATTCTCCCAGCTGTAGTTGTAATTTGGCGCGCCACCATTAATTGTTATGCCTGCAGATGCATTATTGTCTCCAAAGCAAAGTGGTTCTGCCGTTACTATCATCGTTAGATTTAATGCATCTGGTTGAGTGATTGTAATACTCGTATCAGTAGTACATGAATTTTGGTCAGTAACAATTACTGTATAGGTGCCTGCTGGAGCATTTGCAATATCATCAGTTGTAGAAAGTGTTGGGTCATCCCATTGATAGATGTATGCGAAAATACCTCCGGCAACATTTATGCTTGCAGTTCCTGTACTGTCTTCATAACAGAGGATGTCTGTATGGTTTCCTGCTGAAATGAGTAATTCTGCTGGTTGAGTAAGCGTTACAACAGTATCCCATTCGTAAAGGTTAGCATCTGTAATGGTTAGATAATATGTGTCAGCGGGAAGGTCTGTAATTACAGATGAGTTCGATGACCATGTTGCGCTTGAATTTTCCCAATAATATGAATATGCAGGAGTTCCTCCGTAGCCAGATGCAGTGAGTTGTCCGGTTGAATCTGGGGCACATAAGATATCTACATGGTTTGTGATATTTCCTCCAAGTGGATCGTTTGGTTCAGTAATCGTGACAGATCCTGTCCAAATACATCCGTTTGCATCGGTTACGGTAATATTGTATGTTCCTGCAAATAAGTTGTTTACATTGGCATTTGTCGATATACTAACTCCTGGATTTGCATTGTCTTCCCAATTATAGGAATACGTTGTTGTTCCACCGGCCGCAAGAACGGATGCAGTTCCATCATTATTTCCCCATGTAGTAACATTTGTGTGGTTAGTGGTTGCTGTTAAATCTGATGGTTCAGATAAGGTATGAATAGCGGTCGATTCACATCCATTTGCATCGGTAACTGTTAAATAGTAATTTCCTGCGGGAATATTAATCACAGTATCTGTTACTGAGACAAGTACAGATGCATCATCTTCCCATACATAATTGTATGCTCCTGTTCCGCCTGAAATGCTTGCTGATATAGATCCGTCACTGTCTCCAAAACAGGTTGGCATTGCAGTGGTTATGATTGAAATCTGAATTTCGGTTGGTTCTGTAATTGTAATGCTTGTATCGGCAGTACATCCATTTTGATCTGTGACAAGAACAAGGTAAGTCGCTGCGGGCGCATTGGAAATATTATCACTTGTTGAATTCGTCGGGTCGTTCCACAGATAATTGTAGATTGGAACACCACCGTTTACAACTATGCTTGCAGTTCCTGCAGAATCTTCAAAGCATAAATTATCGGTATGATTTCCATTTGCAATAATGAGTTCTGCTGGTTGAGTAATTGTAACCGTTGTATCCCATTCATAAGCATTTGCATCTGTGATTGTTAAAAAGTATGTGTCTGCCGGAAGATTTGTTATTGTTGCCGTACTTGCATTCCATGTTGCGCTGCTGTTTTCCCAATAGTAGGAGTAAGGAGTTGTTCCTCCATAGGCTTGAGCAGTAAGTGTCCCGGAGCTGTCTGGGGCACATAAAACATCCTGATGTGTAATGATATTTCCTTCGAGTGGGTCGTTAGGTTCGGTAATTGTTACAGATCCTGTCCAAATGCATCCATTCGCATCGGTTATTGTAATGTTGTATGTTCCTGCGCTTAAGTTGTTTGCAGTTTGGTTGGTAGAGATAATAACTCCGGGAGCTGCTGCATTTTCCCACTCATAAGTGTAGGTTGGAGTACCATCAGATGGATTTACTGTTGCCGATCCATCATTATTTCCCCAAGTGGATACATTTACTTGTGAAGTTGTTGCCGTTAATGCATCTGGCTCTGAGATTACCGCAGATGCAATTTCATTACATCCATTTGCATCGGTAACTGTAAGGTAATAGTTTCCTGTAATTAAGTTGGATGCTGTGTCGTCAAGTGAAACAATATTACTAAGTGCATCTTCCCAATTGTACGTGTAAATTGGAGTTCCACCAGAAACTTGAGCAATAGCTTCACCATTTGCGTCACCAAAACAAAGCACATCGTTTGTGACAATATTGATGGATAATGGTGTTGGATCGTTTAATGTTATATTGTTTTCAGCTGTACATCCATTATTATCTGTTACAGTCACTGAATAGTTATTTGCTCCTAAGTTTGTTTGTATTGGATTTGTATTTCCGGCAATCGGAGCATCCCAAAGATAGGAGTAAGGTGCGGTTCCTCCGGCTGCAGTTGCAGTTAATCCACCATCAAATAAACCAGGACATGATGGTATGCTATCGACTAAAATGCTAAGTGTTAGTGAGTTTGCAGGTTCTGTAATTGTGAAGCTCTGCGATACGGGTCCACAATTATTGTCATCAGTAAGGAAAAGCGTATAATCACCTGCACTTAGTCCTGAAATATTATCTGCATTAACTCCTAAGTCTGTTCCTAAATTATCCTCCCAAGTATAAGTGTAAGGAATGACTCCTCCACCGGCAGTAGTGAAAATTTCACCTGTATTGTCACCGAAACATAGTATATTGGTAATGCTGTCACCAGTAATGGTAAGTGGTGATGGTTCGTTAAGTGTTTGGTTTAAAGTGATTTCACATCCGACATTATCTGTTACAATCACTTCATAATTTCCAGCGATTAAATTACTTAATGTGTTTCCGGTTTCTGTTGGATAACCTGTCCAGCTGTATGAATAAGGCGGATAACCGTTGCTTGCAGTTATAACTATTTCACCGTCATTTCCACCAAAACAGCTGATGTGTGTAGTGTCTGTAATAGTTGCAGATAATGTATTTGGATCTACAGGTACATTGATTGTTAGCACTAAAATACAAGTTCCACTATCCGAAATTGTGACATCATAATCGCCCGCAGCTAGGTTTGTTGCGGTTTCCCCGGATGATACATTTGGATTCCAGTTGTATGTGTATGGAACTGTTCCTCCTGCTGTATTTAGTGTAATGCTGCCATCGCTGTTTGAAAGGCAACTGACGGGTGTGACATCAGGTGTTGCTGACAGTCCGTTTGCTGGCTGTCCGATTGTTACAATGAAAACTACTTCACAGCCCCAATCGTCTGTGACTGAAACAGTATAATCACCGGCAGTAACATTTGTAATTTGCGTTCCCGATCCGTTTACATGATCCCATGCATAGTTGTAGGTAGTGCCTCCACCGCTGACTTGAATTTGTGCAGATCCATCATTTACGCCAACACATGATGCATCTGTAACGCTGAGGATACTAACTTCTAATTCTGTTGCTGGTTCTTGAATGATTGCATTATCAATATTCGTACAGCCATTATTGTCAGTTAGCGTAATGCTGTAATTTCCTGCCGGTAATCCTGTAATATCATGTGTGCCTGCTGAAAGTCCGCTTTGCGAACCAGAAGTGCTTCCGTTATCCCATGCAATATCATAATTAGGTGTCCCTCCGCTTATATCTACAGAAATAACCCCGTCTGTGCCATTATAACAAGATACATTGTCGATTGAATTTACGCTGAGATTCAAGGAGGGTGGTTCAACGAGAGTAAAGCTGTCAAGCACATCACATCCGTTTGTATCAGTGAGTGTTAAGTTGTAATTTCCGGCTTCAAGGTTGGATAAGATGTGTGAACCACTGCTAAGTCCTGAAATTAAATCGTTATTTGTTCCATTATCCCATTGAATTTGAAAGTTTGCTGTTCCACCATTGATTGTGTAATCGACAGAACCGTTTGTTTCGCCGAAACATAAAATATCATTAATGGCATCTAAATTAAAGCTAAGCACATCGGGTTGATTGATTGTGAAGTTGTAGGTTTCTGTGCATCCTGAGGCGTCGGTTACATCAATTTGGTAATTTCCAGCTGGGATAGCATTAACCGTATGGGGACCACCGGCTGATGCGGGGAAATTTCCGTTGTCAGTGCCATTTGTCCAATCGATAGTATAGTTAGGACTCCCACCGGAAACAGAGATGTCAAAAGATGCATTCGTATTTCCATTGCAATCGGGTTCAATAATATTATTTACGGTAATGACAATTTCCGGATTTACGTTAATTGTAACATTGTCCGTTCCATGACATCCGTTAATATCTGCAACAACAACAGAGTATGTGTCTGTAGATGTGAGGGTCACAGTGTGTCCGGGTTGATCTGATAGGCTGTGACTCCAGATATAAGTGTATGCAGGAGTTCCTCCAACAACATTGGTTGTAAGGTTAGTGCTTTCATTATAACAAATAGGATTTGGAGCAGCACTTAATGTAACGCTTGGATTCTCATTGACAGTAATAATTACTTGGTCTTCATTGCTACAGCCATTAGCATCTGTAACTGAGACAGTATAGTTTGTAGAAACTGCCGGACTAACAGAATAATTGTCATTTGGTCCCAATGCTGGTGTCCATGCATAACTGTAGGGTAGTGTTCCGTCTGTTGTATTTGCAGTAAGGGTACTGTTTTCTCCTTCACAAATGACTTGCGGGCTTGCTGTTAAGTTGAGATTGGGATTTTCGTTGATAATAAGTTCAACGCTGTCATTTGCCGTACAGCCGTTGTCATCAGTAATTGTAACATGATAATAGGTTGTTGTTGCCGGACTAACAGTATGGGTACTTCCACTCCCAAGTGTGTTATCCCAGTTAAAGCTGTATGGTAAAGTTCCTGAAGCACCAACTGCATCTAAGTTACTTGTAAATCCTTCGCAAATCGGATTTGGACTTGCCGAAGCCGTTACACTCGGTGCAGGATATGCGTTTAAGGTAATAGAACCTTGTACTGAACATCCGTTTGCATCTGTTGCTGTAACGGTATAAGTTGTTGATACTAATGGGTTGACAGTGTGAGATTGACCAAGTCCGAGTCCATTATCCCAATTGTAATCGTAGGGAGATGTTGTGCCGTTTGCTGTTGCACTGATTATTGCATCTTCACCGCCGCAAACTGGGTTTGGAGCACCTGTAACTACAATCGTCGGAATTGGGTTAATCGTTACATCAACCGTTGCGGTATTTGAACAGGAGTTGTTATCTGTAATTGTAACTTCATAGGTTTCATCAACAATCGGACTTACTGTATGTGTGTTGCCGGCGCCCAGTCCGTGATCCCAATTGAAAGAATACGGCACAGTGCCGTTACTCCCGGTTACGGATAAATCACTACTTTCGCCGAGACAAAGCGGGTTGGGCGTTGCTATTGGATTGGCTATCGGTAATTCGAAAACATTCACTGCAAGTGTTCCTGTTCCCATGCATCCATTGGCATCTGTTACGCTTACATAAAATGTAGTATCTGAAGTTGGTGTTACGCTTTGATTTTGTCCAGATCCGATGCCATTGCCCCAAAAATATGTATAGGGAGCGATTGTTCCTGCGCCGGTTGCGGTGATATTTGTTGTTTCACCAATACAAATTGGATTTTGTATTGCATTGGTAGTTACTGTCGGGATGTCGCCAACAATGACATCTATTTGGTCTTCAGCAGAACATCCGTTATTATCTGTTACAGTTACTATATAAGTTTCATTACTGCTAGGTGTTACCGTATGACTGTCTCCAACACCAAGTCCATTATTCCATCCATAGGAGTAAGGTGCTAGTCCGTTTGTACTGCTGGCGTTCAAGTTCACGGGGTCTCCATTACAAACAGGATTTGGTGTTGCATCGGCTGTTACTACCGGAAGTTCATTGACAATAACTTCAATACTATCAATATCTTGACAACCCGTATTATCAGTAACTGTTACCACATAAGTAGTGGTGCCGACTGGATTATCCCAGTGGTTGTCTCCTATACCCAGTCCGTTATCCCAGTTGAAAACGTAGGGTGCGGTTCCATCACTTGCAAAGGCTGATAAATAGACTGATTCAAGGCTGCAAATTGGATTTGGATTTGCGGTTAAGAGCAAATCTGGGGAATCTGTCACTGTTACCGTCACTTGGTCTGTGTTTTCACATCCGTTCGCATCGGTAATGCTTACCGTGTAAGTAGTTGTAGTGATAGGGTTTACTGTGTGAGTATTTCCATTTCCCAATCCATTATCCCATGTGTAGGTATAAGGTGATGTTCCATTATTTCCCACTGCTGTAAGTACTGAGTTTTGACCTCCGCAAATCACAGCAGGAGTTGCAGTTGCACTTACATCCGGTTGATCATTAACAATTACGGTTACATTGTCTTCAACAGTACAACCAAATGCATCAGTTACGGTAACAATATAATTTGTATTTGCAATTGGTGTGACATCAGGATTTTGCATGTTTCCTAAGCCTTGATTCCATTGGAAACTATATGGTGACGTTCCGTTGGAAACAATTAGATTCATACTACTTGTTTCGCCTTCGCAGATTGGGTTTGGATTTGCAGTTAGATTTGTGTTTGGTAAATCATTAACAT
>JAYEFQ010000133.1:0-10183 GCA_034658655.1 Bacteroidota bacterium | reverse complement strand
ATCCAAAATTTCATTCATTTTTTAATTTATCGACTTTCTGTATCCCAGTGAGAATAGGGTGAAAGCCGTTGCTAACCGTTAGTGCCCTGCTATTACTGGGCTGTGTTGATTTTGTGTGCTGAAAGCCTGTGATAATAGGGTGAAAGCGGTTACAGAATTTAGAATTTTCGCTTTTCTATTGAAGAAAAACCATCCAAAATTTCATTCATTTTTTAATTTATCGACTTTCTGTATCCCAGTGAGAATAAGGTGAAAGCCGTTGCTAACCGTTAGTGCCTTGCTATTACTGGGCTGTGTTGATTTTGTGTGCTGAAAGCCTGTGATAATAGGGTAAAAGCGGTTACAGGTTTTAGAATTTTCGCTTTTCTATTGAAGAAAAACCATCCAAAATTTCATTCATTTTTTTAATTTATCGACTTTCTGTATCCCAGTGAGAATGGGGTGAAAGCCGTTGCTAACCGTTAGTGCCCTGCTATTACTGGGCTGTGTTGATTTTGTGTGCTGAAAGCCTGTGATAATAGGGTGAAAGCGGTTACAGAATTCTCAAATATTGTTTTACGCATTTTTAGTATCTTAAAATTTCAGGTTTTCATTTTTTGTGAGTGATTGATACTATTTATTAATTTCAATTCGTTTCATTATTATGATGAAATATTTATCGCTTATATCGGTTTTACTTTTTGCTTTTTGGATTCCCAATCATTCCAATGTTTTTGCTCAGGATTATAATCCTAAAATTGTGAAACAGCTTGTAAATCAGGCGCGCATTGAAAGTCGTTATTGCGGAAATACGCATTATGATGCTACGGAGCCTTTGGAGTCTGATATTGAGCTTGATGAAATTGCACAGCATCATGCAAATGACATGGCAAAAAATTCCTTGTTTTCACATATCGGCAGTGATGGTCGTAACGCTGAAATCAGACTTGATGATGCAGAGTTCTTTTGGGTTTGTTATGGTGAAAACATTGCGCGTCAATATGATGATGAACAGGAGCTAGTTCATGGCTGGTTAAAAAGTGTTGAACATTGCAAAAACATTATGGAACCCTCTTTTACGGTCTTTGGTTTTGGAGATAAGTTAGGATATGCTTGCATACTTTTTGTTCAAACAGAGTGGTGATTGCTTGACTATTAATCAGTTCATGTTGAAATTTTCCATTTAAGATTATTAATTAATTTGGTTCTACTGCGAATTTCGTGGTAGATTTTATCAATTATTATACATAAATTTATGTAATGACTAAAGCCCTATTGTGTTTTACGACTCTAAATCCCAATATAAATGCCGGCGTTGTTAGTTTTATACCGATTAAAATTTGCAGTAACCCCCAAAAATATATGTTTGATAGTGGAATTATACTTAGACAGGGCATAAAGTGCGTTTTTGTATTTGTACAACGCCTTTATATTTAACACATTATATTTTTATGAAAACTTAGTTTATGCCCACTCAGCATAAATATATATGCATTAAAATTTATTTTATAATTAACTTTCTATGTGAAATTTCATTTTGAATTTGTATTTTCAATACATACAAGCCAGCAGGTAAATCAGAAACATCAAGTGTATTGCTGTTTAATACAGTTTGTTTTAGGGTTTGTCCCTCAATATTTTGCAATTCAATGATAATTTCGCTTGAGTTTTCAGGGAAACCGGAAATATAAATTGTGTTTTCAGCAGGATTTGGATAAATTTTAATGGCTGATATTAATTGTTCATTCGAGCTAACGGTACATTCCGTCACATCAATATCAATTTGTGCAGTTTCACTTTCGCATTCAGCAGTTTGGATTTCCCAATCGTAAAAATAATAATAATATGCCAGCGGGTCAGCAGTTGAGGCGCTGCTGCGTTTAATGCTCACAACCTCATCAATTGTGTAAGGATAATCGAGATAGCCAATGTCGCTGGTGCGGAATAAATTCGGAGCCTCTAATCCGACAAGTTGTAAATTTGTACCAGCAGGAACTTCTATATTCAAATCAATACGAGAAATTCCGTTAGGGATATAGACGTCCGCAGATTCAATAATATTTTGATATTGGTCACGTATTGCAATGCTGCGTACGCCTGCACCATCTGCATTTACCTCGACAGATAATAATTCAAATGGCTGATATGCATCGAAAATTAGATAGTGAACATAATCCACGTTTCCAAAAAATCCGCCACCTGCAGTATTATTTGTCGCTCCTAGGCTGAAAATTGGACCCGGCAGCATTTCTCGCAAGAAATAATTTGTCGCTTCTTGAATCGGATTATGCTCCCAAACTGAGCCGCTGTGGAGTAAATCTGTGCAATTTTCATCAGCATACCAGCTTATGTCATCGCTGTTAGCTTCGGCGCTTAAGGTAAATAATGAATCAATGCATACAACTTGATTTTCTACTTGCGGAGCATCACCCAAATTAACAGTAATTGATTTGCTGTAGGAATTTTCACCATAATTATTGCTTGCAGTAAGTTGTACGGTATAATCTCCTGATGTTTGATAGATATGATATGGATTTGCATCGGTACTGTTGTTTCCATCGCCAAAATTCCATGCCCATGCAGTAGGTAAATTTAAACTTTCATCGGTAAATTGAATTCTTCCATTACAAGAGATTGTATTTGTATTTGAAAAATCTGCAATTGGTGGAGCATTTTCTTGCATACACATCCAGTCAATTTCAAATCCGTTCATGCTTAATCCCCCATCGGAATGAAAGACAATGGTAATATTTTCACCGCTTGATTCTATTGTCCCGGGATTTCCGGTAGTGTTGCAGTAATAGGTGTCATTAATTAAGGAATAACTTGCATCAGGTCCATCATAAAATGCGATATAATCATAATCGCAATTAGAACCTGAGCCGGGTTCGATATCAAATTCATTAATGGTTAAAACAATTTGAGATGCTCCCGAGGGTTCAATGGTAAATGTAGCATCAGAATTATCGGAGTAGGGGTTATCAGGTCCGCCATCATCATATAATGTTCCAAAACATTCAGTTGAGCTTAGGGTTCCATTGATTGGCATAAAAATCATGCAGGGATTATTTGGGTCAATTGAAACGAAATCTGTTTTTGTTATGCTATTTTCGCCGCATGTTCCGCCATCAGCATTTAAACTAACGGTGAAATCTCCAAGTGTGGTGTAGGTATGCGTTGGATTTACTTCGGTTGATATATTTCCATCACCAAAATCCCACTCAAAACTACTTCCATTGATGCTAAAGTTTTGAAACTCAACGGTAAAAGGCACAGCACAGTTTTCTGTGTAATTTGCGTCAAAATCAGCAAGCACACCGTTAATATATTCCCCGCCAAGACCTACAGCATAAAATGCATCTGTAATGACTTCAACTTCAGGGCTGCAAGCACCATGAAAATCAACTCCTGCTTGAATTCCATAAAACCTGGTATCCAAAAGCTCTGATGTATTTGTTAAATAAACAGTTTGTAATCGAAAAGCAATGTCAGCGGCATTATCTATCCCCAATCCGGTAATATTATAGCTGTCTCCATTATCATTTGTGCCATTATCTCCAATTGCAATTAAATAAAACCAATATGATAAAACTGACATGTTGGTATGTACACCGCCATTGTCTGAATTGTCTGTATGCCAATAATTTCCAAGATATGTATCGGGTTTATTGTACTCGTTCGGATTATCCATCGACCGAAAAATCGTACCAATATCTTCGCCAATATCCCAATCTGCGAACTCAGGAACGGCATAAAATTCAACACAGGTGCCAAAAATGTCACTAAAAGTTTCATTAATTGCGCCTGATTCATCTTGATACACTAAGTTACAGGTATAGCTTGTGAGTCCGTGAGTGATTTCATGTGCTGCAATATCGACTGTGGTCAATGGCGTAATGCCACTTTCAGTGTCTCCGTCTCCATATGTCATGACGCTTCCGTTCCAAAAGGCATTCATGTTGTTTGGATAGTCATCTAATGTCAGATTATAATGTACATATGAGTTTAATTCATGTCCGTTTCCATCAATTGAGTTTCTGCCGTGGACATTGTGAAAATAATCATATGTCTGCTCGGTTGCAAAATGGGCATCTGTGGCATATTGATCTAAATCTGCATTTGCATTATCCCAATAGTTATCAGCATCAGTGAAATCAACTGCAGTGCCATATTCATTGGTCATTTGGCAGTTGTAAGTTGCGATGCCGTTACCACGCCCGGTTTCCCGTAAACGGTAACTTCCATTGTACAAATCGGTTGTAATACTTTGCTCGCCTGAATATCCAGTGTTTGCTGTTCCCGGGACATCGGCAGAATAGATGCGTGTCATTTTATCAAGTACTTCTCCGGTTTCGGCATCAATATAAACCCAATTTCTATCGTATGGTTGAATTGAAAACATGTCAAATTTATAAGCCGCACGAAATGTATTGTCATATAAATTTCCGTTGACCGGATAGTACACTTTTTTCCCTTTAGGTATTGGATATTCTTCTCTGTACGGATGATTTGCGTTGTCTTCAAAAATCCAAACGGCATTTTCCGTTGAGTTTTTTGCGTAGTTTAATGCTTGCGATTCTGAAATAGAAAATTGTCCGGTAATTTGAGGATGGGAGGGGATATTTCCGTTCATTGAGTGAACTTTTCCACTTTTAAGATGCAATAAGTAGGCAGAGTATTCTAACGGAATACCGTTAATGCTTTGTGTATAGCGTTTGTGTTCGTAGCCCAATTTATCCCGGCTGGTGTTTAAAAATTGAAAACTGACAGCATCTGAAGCAATGAATTGTTTCAGGTAGAGAAATGCTTTTTCTTCTGGCATGGCTTTTCCTTGCGCAAAGCGGATGTAATTAGGGACCTCAGAAAAGGATTTTACTCGAACTAATTCTGCACCTGTTGCAATTTGATGGGCAGCTTCGCCATGAAATACTTTCGGATTAGATTGTTGTGCTTCAAGTGAGACAGTCCATGTTAATAAGACAAAGAGTAGGGTGATAAATAAAGTGTTTTTCATAGGAAAAAAATTAATCATCTAATATAGTGATAAGGAGATGAATTACCAAACAAGTTAGTTGCATGAGTTAGAAAATAAAAAAGCTACCCATTGGATAGCTTTTTAAAATCAATTGATTTTAAATTATTTTATTCCCATTTTCTTTTTAATTGCTTTTGGAATCGCATCTTTATGTACAACAACATTCATGGTTTTATATTTTACAAAAGTTTCTGATGCATAGAAATATCCATCGTAAATATTATTCGTATCCCATGAGTTTTTCACTTTGTAATAAATATTTCCTTTTTGATCTTTTGCTTTGCCTGTCAGCAACATGCCATGATCGTCAGTAGTTGTAAAATTGTCAAAATCTTTCTGACGCATTTCTTGGGTGATGGTTTTTTCAGGAACAATTTTATCAAAACTATATAGTAATTTTGATTTCTCACTGCTGCTCATTTCTTCCCATTTGGCTTGTTCTAATCCGTCAAGATTTGGTTTTTCGGTTTCGGGAACAATTGCAACACCATTTGTCCAGCTAAATCCTTTTTCACTAACATCAGATCCCCAAGCAATAGAATAACCGTTTTCAATAGCATTGTCAACCACTTGCATTAATTCGTCAATTGGCAGGTTATATGATTTTGCCCATTGCCAATTGTCTGGAATTTCTAAAATGAATTGCTCATAAAACGGATGGTGAGTGTATGATGTTATATTGATATAATCATCCATATCTAAATCCAAATCATCAGCAAATGCTTTTGGAGTCATGCTTTTTCCGTTTACATCAAAAGTTTCAGGAATTTCACCGAGATACGCATCTAAAATGCCAGCATAAGCACGTTTCCAGGCAGTAGTTAGTTCTTTGTTTTTGTTTTTAATGACAGCATCAACAAAGGCTTTAAGTACATGGTCGAGTTCGCCGTGAACATGATTGTCTGTGCCGTATTTTAGTCCATCATATGCATCTTCAGTCATTATACCGAAATGTTTATAAACGTAGAAAACATCATAAAATGCTCCACCGCCGCCAAAATTTGTTTTTCCGTGCATGCGAACGTATTTATCTGCTTTGTCTTCATAGGCCTTGCGCACAACATATAATTCAGCCAAATCTAATTCGCCTTTTCCGGTACGAATTAATTCAGTTTCAAGCAATGCAATTCCTGAGTATGACCAGCAGGTTCCTGCGCGATATTGATTTTTCACCGATGTTGTTGGAATGTCTTTAACAACTTCAAATTGATAGGCTTTTTCGTCTTCTGCTTTTTCTGTTTTTTCGTCTTGCGCTTTTGCAGGCATCACGAAAAGTAGGAAAGCTGCTAATAATGTAAATAATGATAAATGTTTCATGTTTTTAATTTTCTGATTTGTTTACAAATATAGTGATTTCATTTAATTCTCGTTCGGGTTTAAGATTTCTCTAACAGTCTATTTGCTGTTTTAGTACAAATTATTTGAATTAAAACAACCAGTTCATGCCAATATATAATCCCATCCCTCCATCAGCCGCTTTAACGGGAAAACCGACATCGGCAGCAATGACAAAGTTTTCATTCATGGCAATATGTAAGCCAGCTCCATAGGTAATATGGAAATCTTCATCATCACTGAAATAGTTTGATTGATCAATTTCGGTAGGGATGTTTGATTTGTCGATGTCAACCAGTGCTAGGCTGCGTCCGATATCCGTAAAGGGACTGAAAGCCATGTACCAATCTTGATTGATGAAATTAAATCTCCAGAATTTGTAGCGTAATTCAATATTAGCAAATGCTACGGATTCTGCAACTAGGCGGTTTCTAATTAGTCCGCGCACAGATTTCGCTCCTCCAAGTCCGTCAACTGTTGATGATGGCATATAACTATATACCATGTATGGATACATATAAAACGGAGCATCTCCCCAAACAATGCCTTGATATCCAAGTCGGTAAGCAAAGCTTAAATCGTTTTCAATTAAGGTGAAATATTGACGATGTGTGACGGCCAGTTTTCCGAAATTGAAATCTTTTGAAAAAGAATTAAACAATACAGCTTCTGTCCACATCCCTCGCATTGGAGAAGGCTCATTATCTCTAGTGTCAAATACAAGTCCGGTTTTAAATGAGTGATGTACTCCGCCCGTTGCTTCATTGGCATCAATAATTCCCCAATCAACATATTGTTCGTATAAGCCCTTAGTATTCGGCAGCATGTCAACACTGTCTTTCCCTTCATTTAAATTGTCAACATCAACAGCATCAATGTCAACTTTCATAAAATTATATCCGGCTGACCAGCTTAGGTTATCATGCAATAAACGTCCTTGAAAATCGGCTTTAAATCGAAAAATATTCCGTTCGTGTTTGTAAAACATGCGCGAAACGTAATCATCATTTTCCGTACTTGTCCAATCAGAATTATACACTGCATTGTAACCGTTAAATCCGTAGAAATCCACTGCTTTTTCGGGCATGAACAGTAAATCGGCTGTCAAGCGCACACCGGGAATTAAATACTCTGAATCATAAAATAAACGGAAAATCCCTGAGCCTTTGGTATAGCGAGATACCTCTGCATAAATGGAATGATAGTACTTTGGATAAATTTCACGATCTCCATAATTGTAAATATTAGTTAGAACGCCGTATTGGAATCCTAAATCGGTATTGTATGAAACAACAGGCAATAATCCTAAAACCCAATTTGATTTTACGGTATCATTAGCTGTTGGTTCTTTATCTTGTGAATATGAGTGTAGGCTTGTGATAGTCAGTAAAAAAACAATTCCTAAAGCAATATTTTTCATAATTTTCGCATTGGTAAATCAGCCACTAAGATATAAAATTGTGGGTTATTTACTTGAGTTCAGTATGATTTTTTTTAAAGTTGAAAGTTTGTGAAGTTATATTGCTTATCACCAACTGCTTGAGCGTTCTGATTAAAGAACTTTACAAACTTTCTATTTTTGATTACTGTTGTCCGGTAAAACCTTATAGATTTCTCACCGCTGGCTAGCTGTGAAGAATCTCGCTTCGGCAGGCTCAGCACATTGCACTTTGGCAAAGCATGTCCTGAATTTGATTCGAAGTTTATCACATCTCATCAATTTTAATTCATTATTATATTTTTATCGGACAACAGTGTTTTGGTATCAATCTTAAATCCGAGTGTTTTTGTAGGGTTATATAAACCAAGCTTTTACCTTTTTAAGGTCAGTTGTTCTGAAATTTGCAGTAGATTTTTTTTGCCAGTAAAGCCTTTTTTTATATCTTGTCAATAGATAAATAAAAATTGGGGATTATGAAACGTATTTTATTGATGAGCACACTATTTCTGTCTTTGGGGGTTTTCTCACAAACAGAATTAAGCGAAATTTCAGCCTATTATGAAGCAGAAACAAGTATTCTTTCGTATCGATTTGATGGTGAAATTCAATTTGATCGCGAAAAAGGATATGGTGTTAAACTGAAAACTCCTCATCAATTTACTTCGTTTGCGGTCGGTTGGATTGGACAATTAAATCAGCATCCGGCAGGTATGTTTGATGTGGTTTATAAAGTCCATAAACATGGAAAAGGTTGGACAGACTGGAAATCGGATGAAGGATTTACCAATATCGGGGAAACCAAAAATCACTTTAATCAGTCGAATTTGCTTTTCGGAATAGATGAATATTTGCATGATTCCGTTGAATTTTATATTTCCTGTCCTGAAAATGAAGTTATTGATACTTTGTTTCTCATTACAATGGACATCAGCGCCAGCTTAAATCAAGAGGCAAATATAAAATCAAGCAATGTCCAAACGCGAAATTGTCCGGCTTTGCCAGAAATTATTCCTCGTGCCGACTGGTGCGGTGATTATACCGAATGTCACAACCCAACTTATACAGTAACCTATCGAGATCCAACGCATACGGTGATACATCATGGTGCAAGTCCAGATAGTTATACCGATGGCTACGCGGTGGTTCGCAGCTATTGGAATTATCATGTGAATACTCTTGGTTGGAACGATATCGGCTACAATTATTTGTTGGATAAATACGGCAATCTGTTTCAGGGAAGACACAATCCTAATATGCCAACACAAGATGTTCATGCAGCCCATGTCGGTAATGCCAATCCCTATTCAATTGGTGTGAATTTTTTGGGAAACTCCGATGCCCCAGATACGCAGCCAACTACGGTGCAGCTCGATAAGTGTGCTGAATTTCTTGCTTGGTGGTATGACCAAAATGGATTTGATCCTACGAGTTCTGCCAGTATTTTAAAGCAGGATGCGTCAGAGTGGATTACACTACCAAGAATTTGTGGACATAGAGATGTGAATCCTGGAGGTACAACTTGCCCGGGAGATGCATTGTATGCACTTCTGCCGGATATGCGAACTCAAACTAATCAAATATTAATTGATTGTGATGACCCGACAGCTCCGACAACAAGTATTTATACCGATAGAAATTGGTACAACGGAGATTTTTCGGTTTCCTTTGATGATGCAGATAACGATGGCGGGAGCGGGGTGAAATACAGTTTTTACCAAGTGATGGATTTCGATGATACCGAATGGAGAGCAAATTCAGATTATGGTTTTTTTAATGATAATTTTGAAACAGCAATTCATCCTGAATGGACTGCTTTATGGGGCACATGGGCAATTTCTTCGGGACATCTTTTGCAAAGCGATGAAGTAACATCCAATTCTAATATGTATGCAAATATCCAACAGGAAATAGGAAATACTTATTTGTATCATTGGCAGCAAAAAATTTCAGGATCGGGCACAAACCGACGTTCGGGAATGCACTTTTTCTGCTCCGAGCCAACAGAAACAGGGCGTGGAGATTCTTACATGGTATATCTTCGTGCTGACAATAATACGGTGCAAATTTACAAATACATTGACAATTCGTATTCAGCAACTGGTGCGTGGTATATTACCGAAAATTTTACCATAAATCCGGATGTTTGGTACGATGTAAAGCTGATTTTTGATACCAATACAGGCGAAATGTCTTTGTTTATAAACGATGTGCTTGCAGCGTCAACCATTGATACAGACCCCTTTATATCAGGAACTGCAATTTCTTTCCGTACTGGTGAATGTCAAACCGAATACGATAATATGAAAGTCTATCGTGCACGAGAGCAAGAAGTACTTGTGCATACCGCTTTGTCTGCCGATGCAGAAATTCGTTATGAAAGTACAGATTCAGAT
>JAYEFQ010000132.1:0-10244 GCA_034658655.1 Bacteroidota bacterium | reverse complement strand
GGGAATTTTAATTGTAAATTTACCTGTTTCATCGCTAGTTCCCGTGTAAACTTCTTTTGTTAGTTTGCTGACAAATAGTATTTGTTCTCCTTGACTTGCTTGTCCATCGTGGTTTTTTACACTTATTTCAATGGTAACGTCTTGAATGTCTGTGGATTGTGCGTTTGCGAGCGATATCCCCACAAAAAACATCATTAGAAAAGCAATTTGATTTTTCATAGTATTAAATTTAAGCATACTAAGTTACAAATATTCTGCCACATATAAAAAAACTTATATAGATGAAATTATTGTGAGTCAGGATATTTGTTTTCTCATCGTGATTTTCAAGTATTTAGGAGAAAGGCAACGAAATGTAAATTTTTCTTGTCTAATTTCTAAGGATTTGTTACCTTTATGCTTTCAGACAAATGGTAATCGGGATGTCATTGTCAAAATTATGTTATTATGAAAAAAATAGTTTTCGGTTTTTTGTTGATTTATGCTGTGATAGACGGTTTTTCTCAGCATAGGTTTTCTGAAAATAAGGGACAGTTTCCTGAGATTGTTGAATTCAAATGTCGGTTGAATTACGGAGCGCTATTTCTTGAAAAGGATGGTTTGGTTTATCATTTTGCCGATAAAACCCAATATGAACATTCACATGCACATCATGGCGAAGGGAGTGTTGATGATGCGCACCATTCTGATGTTTACGAGCCTGTAACTCAACTTGATTTTCATGCATATAAAATGCATTTTGTCGGAGCTTCAAATGATGTTAAAGTTTTAGGGAAATACCCATTGCCCGATTATGAAAATTATTTTGTGGGTAATAATCCAGACAACTGGGTGAGTCGTGTTACACGTTTTGAGCAGGTTTGTTATGAATCATTATATCCACAAATTGATTTGTGTTTTTATGATAAGGGCAGTGGATTAAAATATGATTTTATTTTGAATCAGGGAGCAAATCCAGACGATATCCAATTGCGATATGAGGGTGTGGATGATGTTAAACTTCGATTTGGTAATTTAATTTTGAAAACCAGTATTTCGAAAACAACAGAAATCCATCCGGATGCTTATCAAATAATTGATGGCGACAGCATTCCTGTGCGATGTAAATACAGGTTAAATGAGAATGTCCTTGGATATACTTTCCCTGACGGATATGATGAATCAGAACCTATAATTATTGATCCGAGTTTAGTGTTTTCGACCTACACCGGCTCAACAGGCGATAATTGGGGCTTTACAGCAACTTGGGATTATAATGATAATGTATTTTCTGGTGGAATTGTTTTTGATATTGGATATCCGGTTAGTTTGGGTGCGTATCAAACGGATATGGCTGGTGGAGCGGCTCCAAATCCAGATAATCCTGGTTATTATGGAAATGGCTGCGATGTTGGGATTGTTAAGTATAATGAAGATGGGACAGAGCGTTTGTTTGCAACCTATTTAGGTGGATCAACTGGTGAAGAAATGCCGCATTCAATGGTTGTGAATGAGTACAATGAACTTGTTGTTTTTGGGACAACCGGATCATCTGATTTTCCAACCTATAATGCTTATGATGATAGTTTTAATGGGGGTGATTCAATAAATTATGATAATGTAATTGCGTTTCCTGACGGAACAGATATTTTTCTTGTGAAATTTAGCGAAGACGGAACTGAAATGCTTGGCGGAACTTACCTTGGAGGGTCATCAAACGATGGTTTGAATTTTAAAATTGAATATACTGAGCAAGGTTACATTCAGATGCACGGAAATGATTCCTTATATTACAATTACGGTGATGGCGCTCGTGGTGAGGTAATTGCTGATGATAAAAATTACATTTACATTGGTGCAAACACCTTTTCGGATGACATAATGCCTGGTGCAAATAATGGTTTTCAAACAGCTAATTCCGGTGGAATGGACGGATTGGTTGCGAAATTTTCTCCTGATCTTTCGGTAATGATGTGGATGTCGTATCTTGGTGGAACACAGGATGATGCGATTTATTCAATTACGCCAGATCAAAATTATTCTGTACTTGTTTCAGGAGGAACTTGCTCTTCTGATTTTCCAACAACTTCAAGTGCTTTTTCAGAAACGTATCATGGAGGGAGTACTGATGCTTTTGTTTCAAAAATTCATCAAAACGGAAATACCCTTATGGCTTCCACATATTTTGGAAGTTCAACTTATGATCAAGCACATTTTGTTCGGGTTGATGATGATGATAAAGTTTATATTTACGGACAAACGAAGGCGAGTGGAAGTACTTTAATATATAATGTTGGTTATTCGGTGCCAAATTCAGGACAATTTTTGGCTTCATTTACAAACGATTTATCAACACGAATTTGGTCCACTGTTTTTGGTCGTGGTGCTGGATATCCTGTGCTTTCGCCGTCCGCTTTTGCTGTGGATGTATGTGATAGAATTTATCTTGCCGGATGGGGAAGAGAGTGGCCATATACTTATCTTGATGAAACCAATGCATATTATACATGGGAAGATGATTACGGAACAAAAGGTTTGCCTTTGACAGCTGATGCACTTCAATCTGAAACTGATGGGCAGGATTTTTACATCATGGTTCTCAGTGAAAATGCCGGTGCTTTAGAATATGCAACATTTTTTGGTGAAGTGCATTATGGTACATGTGGATATTCCGGTCATGATCACGTGGATGGCGGGACAAGTCGATTTGATAAAAAAGGAAATGTTATACAATCTGTTTGTGCTAGCTGCGGGTCGTGTCAAGAGTTCCCAACCATGCCAGATCCCGGTGTTTGGTCAACTGAGAATAGTAGTTCGAATTGTAATAATGCTGTATTCAAAATTAATATTATTGAGAATCTGGCGGAAGCCAATTTTAATCCAATACCTGCAATTTGCGCCCCTTTTGATGTTGAATTTGAAAATACAAGTCAAGGCGAAGAATTTACATGGGATTTTGGTGATGGAAGCCCTCAATCAAATGAATTTGAGCCTACACATACCTATACTGAAGAAGGTGTTTATGAGGTAATGCTAATTGCTTTTGATCCGGCCGCATGTAATTATGCAGATACTGCATATCGGGAAATTGAGGTGCAAATTCCTGAAACGATTGAATTAGCTCCTTTTGAAATATGCCCGGGAGAATCTGTTGAAATCGGACCGACAGATCATTATGGGGCAGATGTTACGTTTGATTGGATTTCTGGTTCAGATTTATCAGAAACAGGAGTACAAAACCCAATTGCTAGTCCGTCTGAAACTTCTGAATATACCTTGATTATTGACGATGTGTGTATCGATACAGTTTTTCAAACGATTGAGATTATTGATGTGGATGTTGAGCTTATTTTGCCTCCTGATACATTGATATGTCCGGGTGATCCAGTGTCGTTGAATGCTGAGGTGTTCGGAGATTACACAGATATTCAATGGTCTGATAATGCGAGTTTTACAAATTTACTCAGTACCAATTTAAGCATGTCGGATGTGCCTACAGAAAACACAACATACTATGTTCAAGTTACAGAAAGTTTATGTAATACAGATGTGGTAAATTCTGTTACGGTGAATTTACATAATTTTAATTATCAGTTAAGTCCCGATCAGATTATTTGCGTAGGTGCATCGGTTGAATTGTCAATTAATAATTTGAATCCTTCTGATAATAATACATACAATTGGTCTCCAGGTGAGTTTATTGTTTCTGGTGAAAATACAGAAAATCCACTTGTTGCACCAACAGAAAATACAACATTCACCGTTGAAATTGAGAATCAAATGGGCTGTACTGAAATGGCTGAGGTGTTAGTGACAATCGATGATATCGAAATTAGCTCCGTCATTCCTGAACATCCGCTTTGCTATGGTGAGTGTACCGGAGCAGTAAGTGCTAGCGTAAATGGATATCCTCCATATAGTTTTTCATGGAGCAATGGAGCAAATGGCGATTTTGTAAACGGCTTATGTGCAGGTAATTATGACGTTACTGTAGTGGATGAAATTGGTTGTGAAGCAAATGCATCTGTGCAAATTGTCCAGCCACCGGAATTGAATCCACAGTTTACAAATGTTATTGACCCATTGTGTGATGGAGTCGGATTGGGTGGTGCAACTGTTACTGTATCAGGGGGAACGCCAGGGTATTTTTATTTATGGGATGATGGTATCAGTACAGCAACAAACAATACATTAACTACTGGTATGCATGAGGTGCAGGTTGTGGATGTCAATGGATGTGATACCGTTTTGGAAATTGAAATGGTTCCTCCAAATAATTTGGCAACTGGCTTGAGCGATGTAGAAAATAATTTGTGTTACGGTGATTGCGAAGGACAAATGACGGTTAATGTGTCGGGAGGAACGCCGCCATTTAATTATACATGGACAAATGGGGATACTGATGCAAATATTACTGATTTGTGTGCCGGATATTATCAGGTTACTGTGATTGATGCGGATAATTGTGTGATTCATGAAAATGGATACATAATAAGTCCGACGGAAATAGATATGCAAATTCTTGCTGATCCGATTTTATGTTACGGAGATAGTACTAGTATTGATTTGCAGGCATCAGGTGGCACATTTCCGTATGAATATCAGTGGAATATCGGGTCAACAGACCAAGATATTGCGCAGATTACTGCTGGAAGTTATAGCGTAACGCTTACTGATGATCATAACTGTGTTGATTCAACGAGCATTACTTTATCGCAACCTGAATTGCTTAATTTTATCGGCACAGTTAATGATATGCTCTGTACTGGAGTATGTAATGGCGAAATTCATGTGAATGCAAGCGGTGGTACTGGTGCATATGAATATCATTGGTCAGTTGAAGGCGGTGGTTCTGATTTAATTGGCTTATGTTCAGGTGATTATGAGTTATTGCTTCGCGATGATAATGGCTGTGAAACCTATGGTGAATTTTTCATTGAAAATGAAGCTTATATTCCACCCCTTGAGGTAGATACAGACAATCCAGAAATTTATGTGGGTATGAGTACCAATCTTTTTGGAACCGATGCCGCGGGATATAGCTATGATTGGTATCCGGCAAATAGTATTTTAGAAGATGGCTTGCCACAAGTTGAAGCTTGGCCAACAGAAACAACAACCTATGAATTACGCATTACTGATGCCAACGGATGTGTAAATATTGATACCATTACTATTTTTGTAAATGAATTAATTTGTGGAGAACCATATCTGTATATTCCGAATGCGTTTACTCCAAATGCGGATGGGGAAAATGATTATTTTAAACCATATGCACCGGTTGGGGTGGTACGAAAAATGTATTTTGCCGTATATGATCGTTGGGGAGAAATTATTTACGAGTCTGAAAATATCAATGATAGGGGTTGGGATGGAACGTTTAAGGGCGAAGAACTGTCTCCTGATGTTTACATCTATTATTTTGAAGCAACTTGTATTGACGAAGATAATTTCTCGAAAAGAGGAAATGTAACACTCTTGAGATAGGATATTATCTTGACATAGAAGCTCTTGATTTTTCCACCTACCGAATGATGGTTTACTCCTTAAAATGAATGAACAATTAGCTATGTGTTTTTGTATTAGTATGGAATTAATAAATTTGCATACGCATAAATTAAAAACATAGCTATGAAATACGATCTTATTGTTATTGGAAGTGGTCCTGGAGGATATGTGGCTGCAATTAGAGCATCTCAACTTGGCTTGAAAACTGCCGTTGTTGAAAAATCTGAACTTGGTGGGATTTGTTTGAACTGGGGTTGTATCCCTGCAAAAGCTTTGATAAAATCTGCTCAAGTATATAATTACATGAAACATGCTGATGATTATGGTGTAGCAGTTGATGGTGAAATTAAACCAGATTTCCCTAAAATTATTTCACGTAGCCGAGGGGTTGCCGATAAAATGTCAAAAGGCATAAAGTATTTGTTTGGTAAAAATAAAGTTACAGTACATAATGGCTTTGGGAAATTGCTTGGGGACAAAAAAGTGGAAGTAAAAAAAGAAGATGGAAGTATAGAAACTATTGAAGCTAATCACATTATTCTTGCAACTGGAGCACGTTCCAAAGAATTGCCAAATCTTCCACAAGATGGAAAACATATCATTGGATATCGCAAAGCGATGTCGTTGGAAAAGCAGCCGGAAAGCTTGCTGGTTGTGGGTTCTGGGGCTATTGGCTCTGAGTTTGCATACGTTTACAATTCGTTTGGTACCGATGTGACATTGGTGGAGTTTCTTCCGGAAATTGTTCCAATTGAGGATAAAGATGTGAGCAAGCAATTGGCACGCTCCTTTAAGAAGGCAGGTATTAAAGTGATGACTAAATCTGCGGTAAAATCAGTTGAGGTAAAAGACGGTAAATGCCATGTTTCTATTGAAACCAAAAAAGGAATGGAAGAAAAAGTGGTAGATGTAGTACTCTCAGCAGTTGGTGTAACGCCAAATCTTGAAAATATTGGAATTGAGGAGCTTGGAGTTGAGCTTGAGAACGGAAAAGTGAAAGTGGATGATTTCTATCAGACAAATGTTAATGGCGTTTATGCAATTGGTGACATTGTACACGGTCCGGCATTAGCCCATGTGGCATCTGCTGAAGGGATTGCTTGTGTTGAGAAAATTGCAGGCGAAAATCCTGATCCAATTGATTATGGAAACATTCCAGGAGCTACATATTCGGTTCCAGAGATTGCATCTGTCGGAATGACTGAAGAACAAGCTAAAGAAGCCGGATATGAATTAAAAATCGGTAAATTTCCTTTCTCAGCCTCAGGAAAAGCTAGTGCAGCAGGAAATAATGAAGGGTTCATTAAACTAATTTTTGATGCAAAACTTGGTGAATTGCTTGGTGCGCATTTTATTGGAGATAATGTAACTGAGATGATAGCTGAAATGGTGGTCACCAAAAAATTAGAAGGAACAGCACATGAAATTATCAAATCAATTCATCCGCACCCTAGTATGTCAGAGGCAATTATGGAGGCCGCTGCGGCTGCTTATGATGAAGTGATTCATATTTGAATTTAGATAATACGATTTTTAAAAGCTGTCTTAACGGACAGCTTATAAAATTTATGCAATATATATTGCAGAGTTTTTATCATGTTCGAAGAATTCAACCTGTTTTATCTTCACCCTGTTATCGGTTTCTTTTTGAATGAATGGGTTGAGTTTTCGATAAATATATTCGGCAAATCGTTCAGCTCCAACCTGCGGTAAAATCCTAAGTCGGCAGACTCCTTGTTTGTCAAGTGTTTTAAAGGTTTCTAACGTGGGGTCATCTTCAGCGAGGATGGTTGTGTGGTCGAATATGTATTTCATCCAGTCAGAAGCTGACATGCCGTCAATTTTTATTTCTGATCGTTTCATTCCGCCGAAATCCCAGACCCAATTTCTGTAATCTAAGTCTCCTTCAAATGTTAATTTGAAGGAAATTCCGTATCCATGTAAATATTTGCAATGCGTATTTTCAGCTCGCCATTGCCTGAAAACGGTTGTAAATCCGTCAAAACGTTTCGTTGAAATGAATGTTTCCATAATGTATGTTTTGTAATAAACAGATGGAATTCGATATGGTTGGCAGAAATATTATTGTTAATTTCGGTTGGGAGTATTAAAATCAGCGACAAGCTTAATATGACATGAATAATTTTGTGAGGTTCGTATTTGGTTCAAGCTTCATTTTTAGTCTTAATCTATAAAATCGTTTATGGACAGCGGCAGGTGAGACGTTCATAATTTGTGCAATTTCTTTAGTTGAGAGATTGATTTTTAAATAAGCACAAACTTTCATGTCTGACTTTGTTAATTTTGGATATTCTGTTTCGAGTTTTTCAAAGAAATTTGTGTTTACGGCATCAAAATGCATTTTAAATTGATCCCAGTCACTGTCAATATGAATAGTTTTGTCAATTTCTTTGCATAGTGCATTTGTGTGTATGCGTAGTGTTGTTTCAGAGCTGCCTGTAATGTTTTCAAGATTGTTCTTAATTTCAGAAAGAATTTTGTTTTTATTGACGATGTGCATTGCTGATGTCAACAGTTCACGACTTTTGTGTTCTATTTCGGCTTGATATTTTTCTTGTTGAAGTCGATGGACTTCTTTTTGTTTTAGAATTTCTTCTTTAAGTAATTGGTTTTTAGTTCGTTTTTTCTCCAATTGGAGTTGATTCATTTTTTCTTGTTGGGAGAAATATTCTTCTTGGCTGCTAAGCAATCTCGCCTTTGTTCGAAATAAATAAAAGAAAAGCACTGAGATAAGCATAAAGCCTGTGATACCAATAATAAGTATAATATTTTGATTGCGTCTTTCCTGTGCTTGTTTTTTGTAAAGGATAATCTCTTTATCCATTTTTTCTGTTTCGTAGCGTATCTGTAATTCTTGAAATCGAATTTGCATTTTTTCACTGGCAATGCTGTCTTGATAGGCTTGAGCTTCTTTAAAATTTTGTAAGGCTAATTCGTGGTTTTCAATTTTCTCATAGGCTTTTGATCGGGCTTTTAGGCACTCGAGGATATTGGTTTTATTCCCAATTTCGTGTCGAGTTTCTAGGGCTTTAGTAAGTGCGGAAATTGCTGCTTTTGGGGCATCAATGTTGTTGTAATATAGCCCTCTATTGTAATGTACACTTGATATTCCTAAATGATTATTAATGATTGAGAATAGGGTTTCAGCTTGATCTAAGTAAAATAAAACGGAATCGTAGGGTTCATTTTTATTATGTAACATTGCAATATTAAGATTGCATGTTGCTTCATCAGAGGGATGGTTTATTTTTGCAAAGATTTTTCTTGCTTTTCTTATAAATAAAAATGCTGAATCTGTTTGGTCAGTTTCTGTATAAAAGGTCGCCAGATTATTCATAACTTGGGCTTCGCCAGCTTGATCTTGAGTTTTTCTAAAAAGGGCTAATGATTTGAGATAGTAGGTTTTTGCAATTTCTAACTGATTAAAATGCTGATTTATAATTCCAATATTATTGTAAATATCAGCCATACCCTGTTTATTATTGTTGTTTTCGTAATATCTTGCTGCTTTAATGTAATAGTCGGTTGCTTCATCATGAAATCCTTTGGCTTGATAAATTAGACCAAGTCGGTTTAAGGCTGCTGCAATTTCATCCATATCTGTTGTGAGGCGTATGGCGACAAAGGATTTTTCGTAATACACTTTTGCAGAATCCAGCATTCCTTGAAAAAAATAAGAATTTCCAAAATTCACCCATGCATCTGAAATTTGCTTGTAATTTCCAATCATTGAGGCGTAAAAAAGAGCCGAGTCAGCATAAGTTTGCGCAGAATCTAAATCAATATCGAGATACAGGTCTGATAAGCGATTAAAGGTATAGGCTTTTTCTTTTGGGGAGGTTGATTGGTTAACTTGTTCGATAATGTTTTTTTGTACGGAATCATCTGCTTGTCCTGAAAGGGTTATCAGGATAAAGAGAATGACAAATGCAATCATTCCCAGTGATCTTTTCTGTACGTTAATTATTCCCATAAATTCAAAGATACGGATTTTCTTTTTTATTTTGGTGTTTTAAAAAAATGATTGACTGCATTTGCAATCAATCATTTTTATACACTATTGTCCGATAAAACTTTAAAGATTTCTCCCCGCTAGCCAGCGGGGAGAAATCGCACTTCTCCGCCGACTGGCGAATCAGTACAACGCATTAATACCGATTGTGATTCAAAACATCCGATATGCTACGCTTTGCTTCGCCTATCGGTGTTGAATCTACATCGGCATTATACTTGCAATTTTGATTAATAAATGGTATAATTTTAGTTCATTATTATATTTTTACCGGACCTAGGATTTGGATACACTTTAATAATGCTCTCAAAATCATTTGTCATGTTTTCTGATTCAGAATGAATTGTCATGTTTTTGTTATCCATAATTTCTTCGGGTAGCTTAATGATTTCCAAAAACTCGTTGTTGCCTGTTTCTTCCAACAAAATCTGTGCTTGAATTTCACCGGCAACGTTTTCGGTATTTGCAAGGTTTTGCAAAAACTCCATATTTTGATTAACTGCATTTTCCATAGTGAATAATCCGTTATCAATACTTAGTACAAGTTCCTGTAAATCGAGATAGTTTTCCAATTCAGTTAAACGGTCAACATTAAAATTGCTGTTATAATTGTAACCCTGAAAGGGTGTAACAATTTTAACACGATCAGTGTGAAATGCATACACTAAACCCCGAAGGGGTGACACAGAACTAATCATACCATTCAAATAAATATTTCTCATTA
>JAYEFQ010000131.1:0-10467 GCA_034658655.1 Bacteroidota bacterium | reverse complement strand
CAAAACGTTTATATATGGGTTTAATGCGTTTACAGATTTTGCAATTGTTAAAGATTTGAGTTCAGTGTTTCCAATTGGTTCTGGCACTGCTTTGGTGCTTCATGCAGAAGCAAATTATCTGAATCTTGATCCCGACATAGATTTTACTGCAAATCCATCAAGAACTGAGCGGTTTTGGATTTGGCAACCTATGATTGGCGGTGGACTGAAAGTGCCCGCCGGGAAACGCGCATATTTACAGGTTTTGGTGCTGTATAATCTAAATAATTTAGTGTATTCTCCTTATTCAAATCCAACAATTAATGTACATATTATGTTTTAGTTGGTGCGATGCCGAGTAAACCGGTGCCTTCGATACAATCCGCCAGTCGGCTGATCCCTCAGTCACCTGCTATTTGCAGTATTGAGAGTGAGAGCAAGTAATGAGTTTGAGTGTAGAGAGAAAAAAAAGTGTGAGTTTGAGTAATGAGTGTGAGTAATTAAAAAGCAAGCATACTGAGGAGCGTTGAGGTGGCTAATCGATTTGGAGGTAGCTGAGGAGCAAGGTCACTGAGGAGAAAGGCGATAGCCGCAGTATCTCGAAGCCCCAACAAATCTCGAAGCCACCAATAACGATATTTTTCAAATTTATGCACTTAAGTGAACATATTTTTATAAATTTATGCACTTGTGTGTAAATATTTTGTAATTTTGTTAATATGATTTATCGAGAAACACAAATACAAATTGAAAAGGCGCTGGCTCTTAATAAAGTATTGATTATTTTGGGAGCAAGACGTGTTGGCAAAACAACGCTTGTGAACGCTTTAATGGAAAAGTTTACGAATGCTCGTTATCTGAATTGTGAGTTATTTCACAACAAAGAAGCACTAGAAACAACCAATCCGGAAACCTTAAATGCCTTTTTTGGGAAATATAAGTACTTGTTTTTAGACGAAGCACAAAACATTAAAAACATAGGTCAAACATTAAAAATAATTCACGATAACTTTCCTGAGATAAAACTTATTGCAACGGGCTCTTCTGCGTTTAAATTACAGCAATCATCGGGGGAACCACTCACAGGACGTTCGCGGTTTTTTCATTTATCGGCGCTTTCTTTCCGTGAAATAAGTAAACATGAGGATTTATTATCTGCAAAAACAAAACTTGAACACATTTTAAGGTTTGGATTATATCCCGAAATTTATAATCAATCAGAAGACTTTGCAATTGAAGAATTAGATAACATTGCATCAAACTATCTTTATAAGGACATTTTACAATTTGAAAATTTAAAAAAGCCCGATTTACTTTATAATTTATTGAAAACACTTGCATTACAAATTGGTAGCGAAGTTTCTTTAAATGAACTTTCAAATAAACTCAAAGTGCACGTTAACACAATTAAAAGATATATTGAATTGCTTGAACAGAATTATGTTATTTTTCGTTTAAATGCCTTAAGCAATAATCCACGTAATGAGATTGGTAAAACCCAGAAAATATATTTTTACGATTGTGGCATACGCAATGCTATTATTCGCAACTTTAATCCAATGCATTTGCGAAATGATGTAGGACAATTATGGGAAAACTTTTTTATTACAGAACGAATGAAAAATAATTTCAATGATCGAAAATTTGTCAATCCCTATTTTTGGAGAAATTATCAACAAAAAGAAATTGATTATATTGAAGAAATAAACAATGTATTTTATGCATTTGAATGCAAATACAATTCAAAAAAAATCGTAAAAGTTCCTACCGATTTTAGGAAACATTATGAAAAAATTGAATTTCAAACCGTTAACTCAGGAAATTTCTGGCAGTTTTTGACATAATTGATATTGAACCGGTGATTTCGAGATATTCTCCGCTGATTTCCTTTCTCCGGTGCCTTCGATACAATCCGCCAGCCAGCTCGGCGAATCATCTATGTTTTTTTTCCAACGTGTCAAACTCCCTTTAATTTTCCTCTGCGAAACTTTGCATCTTTGCGAACCTCTGCGCTACTTTTCCCTACCCGTCAAACTCCCTTCATTTCTCCTCTGTGCTACTTTTTCTACCCGTCAAGCTATTTTCAATTTTCCTCTGCGTCCTTTGCCACTTAGCGAAACTTTGCGCTACTTTTTCTATGCATTAAACTCCTTTTAGTGTACCGTCAAAGAACCGTAAAGATAAAACAGAGTGAGTGTGAGAGCGAGTAATGAGTTTATTTACTCTGTACTCACTCTCTTAACTGTAATTCTGATGAGTTGAACCCTCAGTTACCTTACTATGTGCTATTTTTATAAGCTAGATAGCTAATCGATTTGGAGGTGGCTGAGGAGCAAGCACACTGAGGAGCGTTGAGATGGCTGAGAAACAATACTTTATTACTATTTCTTAGCAAGAAATTTTGACTTAATATTCTGTTGTGCTTGTTCTAGCAATTCATCATACTGGCTACTGGTGAGTGTAATTTGATAATTTTTAGGATTAACATGCTGTCCATTGACATGTACCTCATAATGCAAGTGTGGACCTAGTGAAAGCCCGGTACTGCCAATAGTTCCAATTTGCTGACCACGCACCACCTGTTCACCATCTCTTACCTGAATTGTTTGCAAATGTGCATAGAGACTAGATAATCCGTCAACGCCATGGTCGATAATGATATGTTTCCCATAGCCATTGGGGCGGTAATTTGCAAATTCAATCACTCCATTTCCAGATGCATACACAGGTGTGCCAAATGAAGCTGTGTGATCAACGCCTTTATGAAAATGTGTGTGTCCGGTAATCGGATTTCTTCTGTACCCATAGTCCGTTCCAAAACGAATAATGTTATCATTATGAATTGGTGTAATCGCAGGCGTACATTTCATTCTCAGACTTTCTTCTTCTAATGCTTTGCCGATTTCAAGAAATGAATTCTCCTGCACAGCAAGTTTTCGATTTATTTGATCAAGATTTTTTTGTATTTCAATCACAATATCACTGTATTCATGTCCTGAATAGTTCTGATACTTATTTGCACCACCAAATCCTGAATTGCGAATTTTCATCGGGATACTATCTAATTGATAAATTGTCCGATAAATATTATTATCCTGAGATGCTAATGATTGCAAATTATCGTGGAAATTTGTTAAGCTATCATTGATTGCAGCCAAATCTTCTGCCATTTTCTTATTTTCTTCCCGCAAATTGCGATCTGAAGGGGTGTCAAAAAATGCAAAGTAGGCTAACAATAAAATCAAAGCCATAATTACTGAACCTGTCAAATGACGAATGCCATTTAAGAAGTTCTTTATTAGGCTTTTGCTGACTTTTTCGTAGCTAAGACTATCTTTGTTAAACTTATATTTTATTCTACTCATAATGAACAATTTAGGTTTTCAAATGGAAATCCCAATGGAAAACTCTTAAATTCAGGCTGCAAATTTAATAAATTCCTGTAACTTTGCATGCATTTAAATAAAATTTTACACAGTAAACTGTTAATAACTATGACTTCACAAGAAATTCGCGATAAATTCTTAGACTTTTTTGAAGCTAAAAACCACTTAATTGTGGATTCTGCACCCATGGTTTTGAAGAATGATCCTACCCTAATGTTTACTAATGCAGGGATGAATCAGTTTAAAGATGTGTTTCTCGGACACGGAAAACCTAAAACATCACGATTGGTTGATTCTCAAAAGTGTTTAAGAGTTTCCGGGAAACACAACGATTTAGAAGAAGTTGGACAGGATACCTACCATCATACCATGTTCGAAATGCTTGGAAACTGGTCTTTCGGCGATTATTTTAAAGAAGATGCAATTAATTTTGCATGGGAATTGCTTATTAAGGAATATGGCATTGATGAGAGTTCTTTATATGTGACAATTTTTGAAGGTGACGAGCAGGATGGGCTCTTGCCTGATACTGAAGCCGGAAAAATTTGGCAAAAACTTGTTCCTCAAGAACGAATACTTCCTGGCAATAAAAAAGATAATTTTTGGGAAATGGGAGAATCTGGGCCGTGTGGACCTTGCTCAGAAATACATGTAGATATTCGTTCAAAACAAGAAAAGGCAGAAATTCCGGGTGCAGACCTTGTAAACCAAGATCATCCGCAAGTTATTGAAATTTGGAACCTTGTATTTATTCAGTTTAATCGCAAAGCGGATAGAAGCCTGGAATCCTTACCACAAAAGCATATTGACACAGGAATGGGGCTTGAGCGTTTGGCGATGGTATTGCAAGGAAAACAATCTAATTATGATACGGATGTGTTTCAGCCGATTATTCAGAAATTGGCGAAAATGTCTAGTGTGAAATATGGACAGAAAAAGAAAATAGATGTCGCTTTGCGTGTCATTGCAGATCATTTACGGGCTGTAAGTTTCTCAATTGCTGATGGACAATTGCCTTCAAATGTGAAAGCCGGATATGTAATTCGTCGTATTTTGCGCCGTGCCATACGCTACGGATATTCTTTCCTCGGTTTTCGTGAAGCTTTTATGTATGAGTTGGTCGATGCTCTGGATGAAAATATGGGAAAAGCTTATCCTGAACTTCGTGCCCAGAAAAAACTGATTAAAAAGGTGATGATGGAGGAAGAAAATACCTTTTTTAGAACACTATCTAAAGGTATGGAATTGTTAGATAAAATTATTTCTGACACAAAATCTGCTGATTATCGTGTGATTACTGGAGAAGATGCATTCGCGCTTTATGATACATTCGGATTTCCATTTGATTTGACCGATTTGGTTGCCAGAGAACAAAATTTAGTTGTCAATCGAAAAGAATTTGACGACTGCATGTTACAACAAAAGGAGAGAGGGCGTAAAGATGCAAAAAAAGATACCGGCGACTGGATAATGCTATTACAGGATGATGTCGAAGAATTTGTTGGCTATGACCAGCTTGAAGCGGATGTGAAAATTACGAAATACCGTAAAATCACTAAGAAAAATATCGATTTTTATCAACTCGTTTTCAATTATACTCCTTTTTATGCTGAATCCGGCGGGCAAGTCGGTGATAAGGGATACCTTACTGATGGTAAAGAGCGTATTGAAGTCCTTGATACACAGGATGAAAATGGTTTAATTGTTCATTTAACTAAAAAATTGCCGGTTAAACCAGACGCGAATTTTAAAGTTCAGGTGAATGAAACCGCACGCAAGAATGCAGCAGCACATCATACTGCTACTCACTTAATGCATAAGGCTTTGCGCGATATTCTCGGAGTACATGTGGAGCAAAAAGGATCAGCAGTACATCCGGATTATTTCCGTTTTGATTTTTCGCATTTTGAGAAACTCAGCGATGAGGAAATACGTAAAGTGGAAGTTGCTGTGAATGAGAAAATTCGCAAAAATATTTCACAAAAAGAACATCGCTCTATTCCTTTAGATGATGCAAAAGAGATGGGTGCAATGGCTTTATTCGGTGAAAAATACGGAGACATTGTGCGAGTTGTGCGTTTTGACGATTCTATTGAGCTTTGCGGCGGAACACATGCAGCATCAACAGGGGAACTGGGATTCTTTAAAATTTTCGTGGAAACTTCTGTAGCTGCTGGAATTAGAAGGATTGAAGCAGTGGTCGGGGAAGCAGCTCAAAATGCTATTTTCGATACGTTTGATACTGTAACTCAAGTTAAATCCCGCTTTAAAAGTGCCAAAAACATTGTACAAACTTTGGATAATTCGTTGGAGGAAAATGCAAAATTGCAGGATAGCGTAAAATCAATGCAAAATGCATTAATCGATAAAATGATGATTCAGTTGGAGCATCAAGCTGAGGATATTGGTGATTATAAGCTGATTCGATCTGTACTCGACAGTGCAAATCCCGCAATGTTAAAAGATATTGCATTCCGTTTTCGCAATAAAGGAAATACAATTGTTATTTTAGGAGCGCAGCTTGCCGAAAAACCAAACATGGTACTGCTTATCCCGGATGAAATTGTGAAAGAATATGAACTGAATGCAGGTACAATGATTCGTTCTGCTGCCAAAGCAATTCAAGGTGGAGGTGGAGGACAGGCCTTTTTTGCAACTGCCGGAGGTAGCAAAGCAGATGGTCTCGATAAAGCGTTAGATGAGCTGAAAAATCAGTTTGTTGAGTTGTTTTAATCCAAAAAAAAGCTTAATATAATACTCTAAATAAGTTGTATTAAGTGTTAGTAAATCAAATTCTTTAAGAAATTATTATTATGACATACAAAAAGAAATCGAGCGGAAAGTTTTCCAAACAAAGTGTTCGCACAATGGATATTGAAGCACCAACGGAATTACTGAAATTTTTGTGTTTACACTACAATCGCAGCAAGGCAAAATCCATGCTCAAAAATAAACTCATTGCAGTAAACGGAAAAATTACGTCCCAATATAATGAACCGTTAAATCTAGGTGATCGAGTGATGATTCATCCTGATACAAGTACCACCGAAAAACGCATGCAGGATTTGAGCATTGTTTATGAGGATAAGGATATTATTGTCATTGATAAACATGCCGGATTGCTTTCTATCTCAACAGCAAAAGAAAATCATCGTACAGCGTTTCGAATTCTCAGTAATCATGTGAAACTACAAAATCCTGATAATCGAATTTTTATCGTGCATCGTTTAGACAGAGAAACATCTGGATTAATGGTATTTGCAAAGTCTGAGGCAGTGAAAAAAGATTTTCAGGAGAATTGGCAAGATTGGGTGTCAGATCGTACATATTTGGCAATTGTGCAGGGAAAACCCGAGCCTTGGTCAAATACATTGAAAACTCACATGTACGAATCAAAAGCCTTAAAAGTGCATATTACTAAAAATCCTGAGGAAGGACAACTTGCGATTACACATTATAAAACCATAAAATCCAAAGGACAGTATGCTTTATTAAAAGTTTGGTTAGATACCGGAAGAAAAAATCAAATTCGTGTTCAGTTGAATGAAATCGGACATCCCGTGCTCGGCGATTTAAAATATGGGGGTGAAGCGGTAGATAATCCTATTGGAAGGTTAGCTTTGCATGCTTGGGTTTTAAACTTTAAACATCCGGTAACTGGTGAATTAAAAGAGTTTAAGACAGCTATTCCACGAAAATTTTCTCGAGTTATCGGATAATACCGAATTTTTTGATTTTAAAGTGGTATAATATGTCAGAATTAAAGGCAAAATACGATTTAATTGTTGTTGGTGCAGGAGCAGCTGGATTATTGGCTGCCGGAAGAGCTGCTGAGCGCGGATTAAGTGTTTTGCTGGTTGAGAAAATGCGTCAGGCAGGTAGAAAACTGAGAATCACGGGAAAAGGACGTTGCAATATTACAAATGATGCACCAATACGTGACTTTCTTAAAAAAGTAAAGCCAAATGGAAAATTTTTGTATCCTGCTTTTCATGCGTTTTTTTCGCAGAATATGATTGCTTTTTTGAATGATCATGATGTCCCGACGGTTTTAGAGCGGGGAGGACGGTATTTTCCAGAATCCAATCAAGCAGGCGATATTGTCGATGCATTGATAAAATATGCAGAATCTAATGGCGTTAAATTTCTTTATGAAACAAAAGTAAGGCATCTCTTAAAGGAGGATAAAAAGGTGGTTGGAATTACTGTCATTCAATCCATGCAAATGCAGGATATCTTTGCAGATAATATTTTGATAGCAACCGGTGGGAAATCTTATCCAGCTACGGGTTCAACCGGCGACGGTTATAAACTGGCAAAACAGGCGGGACATCAAATTGCTGAAGTTTATCCTGCGCTTGTTCCCATTGAAGTCGATGGTGATATTCCTTCGCGCTTAGAAGGGTTATCGCTCAAAAATGTAAATTTAAGCCTTTGGATTGACGGAAAAAAGCAAGGTGAGGAATTTGGTGAAATGCTTTTTACCGATTACGGATTGACAGGGCCTATTGCTCTTACAATAAGCCGTGAAGTTTATTTGCCAATTAGCATAAAAAAACAAGTGCAATTGTCCATTGATTTTAAACCTGCATTGGATGATAAGGTGCTCGATGCCAGACTCATGAGAGATTTAAACGGTAATGGCAAAAAGCAAATCGGAAATTTATTTAAACAATGGTTGCCGTCAAAACTAATTCCCGTTTTTATTGATTTGCTAAGTTTAGATTATGATAAACCGGCGCATCAAGTGTCTGGAAACGAACGAAAAGCCATCCGAAAACTTATGAAAAACTTTCGCTTCGAGGCAATTGGTCTGCGATCTTTTCGCGAAGCAATTATTACAGCCGGAGGCGTGGATTTGGATGAGATAAATCCGAAAACTATGGCCTCAAAATTTCATGAGAATGTCTTTTTTGCCGGCGAAATTTTGAATTTAGATGCTGAAACCGGTGGATACAACCTGCAAATTGCCTTCAGTACTGCGTGGCTTGCCGCAGAGTCAGTGGCAGAGAGCACCTCTAAAAAGGCGTAAACCTTACGTTTGGACAGTCGTATTTCTTTTAAAAACATCGCGTATCATCTGCCAAACGGAAAAATCCTTAATTTTCTTATCCCATTTATTAATCAAAATTGCAAGTATAATGCCGATGTAGATTCAACACCGATAGGCGTAGCATATCGGTAGTTTTGAATCACAATCGGTATTAATTCCTTAATGGTGAAAAGAAATCCACCAAATACGTGAAACAATATTTTTGTAAGAGACGAAGGAACGCAACGAAAATATAATGTTGAACCATCCCGCTGCATAGCGGGGTGACAAATAAATCACAAGCAACAAACTTGAAAATCCCAAACGATTGCTCTGTGCTAAACTGCTGGCTTGCTGAAAAAACTTAATGAAAACCTTAATTTCCTTAATGCCTTAATGGTGAAAAGAAATCCACCGCATCCACACTTCCAGAAAGCTTTCGGAACGCATCTTCGTTTTTTCTATCGAATGACTTTTTCCAATTGAATGACCCTTTTTTTTAACTTTTCTATCGAATGACAATTGCTTTCCCTTTTCCATCGAATGACAATCGTTTTCCTTTTTCCAACCGAATGACCATCGCTTTCCTTTTCCTATGTTATGACAAAGTGGAAACAGGAGCTATGAAGGAACGAAAGAAAAAAATGTTTCGTTGTATTTTTATTTTATAGACTTATTTCTGTCTTTCATGGTTTTCCATTTGGAGAATAAAAGGTTTCACTTGATCCCACTCTTCAAATACAAATTTCACATCGTCGTAACTTAATTTTGACTGCTCAATAAAACTTTTAATGATATCGTAAGTCATTTTATAATCAGCCGATTCATTGTCTAATTCTTGTATGTCTTCGAAACTGTGCATTAATGAATAGGCAGCATTTGAACTTATGATTATTTGCTCAAACTGCGCATAATTTTCCAAGTTATTTTCAACTGCAAGTTCATCTAGAATTTCCATCTTGGGTTTTTCTTCAGAAATATCAGTGCTATCTAAACTGACCATCGCATCAAAGAATTCCATTGCATTTACAATTTTTTCAACATCCAATACAATATCTTCTGAAAAATACTCCTCAAAAAGCATAATTCCGTCCTCAGGGAAAGTTTCAGGGGCAATATGTCTTACTTCTTCTTTTGGTTCAGGAAGTACTGGTTCTCCTTCTTGCTTGTTGATTTTAATTAATTTAATGAGTTTATTAGCCAATTCATCGTCAAAATTTTCAGCCGGAGCTTGCACCGTGATTTGAATTTGATCAATTCCATTCCAAATCAACCAAGTTCTGGCTATCATATCACCATTTGCTTGATATTTATACTTGTTTGTCAGTGCTGGCAATCCATCAACTTTAGTTTCTTTATTTGGGTTAAGAATTTCGGCATAATCATATTCCATGATTTTGTAAAACTCTGTGTCATTATCTATCATAACATACAGTTGGTGATCACCCTCTGCAATAATGTCTTCTCCACTAACTTGAAATTCATCAGGAACATTGGCCGTTATTAAACCATCTTTTAAAGATAATTGGTTTTCCTGTTTTTCAGTTTTTGTTTTTTCCTTACTTTCCTTTTCGGATGTTTTTCCTCCACAGGATAGTAGCAGGCTTGCTGTGCTTGCAATTAAAATAAATAAAAAAAGCTTTTTCATAATGTAATGTTTTAGTGATTAGTTAAATACAAAGTTATCATTTTTAAAGAAAATGCGAAATAGGTAATTGTTAATTAAAAAAGAGTTCAACTCAATTAGCAATTATCTGCGAACGAAGCAATCAGCAATCAGTAATCAACAATTTACCCTAAAGTCACTCGAAGGGTCAGCAATCATAATATCTGCTCCTTAATTGCTCGTCGCGTAAGTTCTGAGTTGATTTTTTCTTTTTTTAGCCCTTTTAAATAATGTCTTTTTGATTTCGGATGAATCTCTAATAAATCTAATCCTATTTCCTTGAGTGAAAAACTGTCTAAAAGATGTTTTGCTGTCATAAAATCTGCTTTTTTTGCTGTGCTATAACAGTTTTGAGAGACTTCTACTGCTTGAATTTCCGTCAAACTCGGATGATATAAAACGGA
>JAYEFQ010000130.1:0-10531 GCA_034658655.1 Bacteroidota bacterium | reverse complement strand
CGGGTGGTGCTTGGTCTGGTACTGGTGTCTCCGGAGACCAATTTGACCCAGCTGTTGCTGGAATAGGTAGTTTTGTAATTACTTATGAGGTAAGTAATGGAACATGTACAGCCACAGAAGATATTACCTTGTATGTTTCTGATGGATACGATGCGACTATTAATGCAGTTTCAGACTTATGCGAATCAGATTCCCCGATTACATTAACTGCTACTGATGCTGGCGGAACTTGGTCTGGTGATGGTGTTACTGGCGATAGCTTTGATCCTTCTGCAGCCGGTGCTAGTGACCACATGATTACATATGAAATCACAGGTTCATGTGGTGATAGCGATCAAATTACAATTCATGTAGATGCAATGCCAGATGCAAGTATTAATGCGGTTGGTCCTTTCTGTGCAGGAGATGCTGCGGTAACTTTAACTGCTACAACTGCTGGTGGAACATGGGCAGGTAATGGCGTAACTGGAAATCAATTTGATCCTGCTGCTGCTGGATTAGGCGCTCATACAATTACTTATATCATTGAAAACGGAGTTTGTTCTGATTCAGATGATATTACTGTACTTGTTGGTGAAGCACCAGAAGTTACTGTTGATATTACTAATGCAAGCAGTTCAACTGCTGAAGATGGTGCTGCTACGCTCAATATAACCGGAGGAATTAGTCCATACACAATACTATGGTCAACTGGTGATGAAACAGTAACAGTAGAAAATCTTGCAGCTGGAACTTATTCTGTCATGGTTACAGATGCTGCTGGTTGTAGCACAAACGTTCCGGTCTTAATTGATTTTACAAATAGCATTGTAGATAATAGCGTAATATTCAAAGTCTATCCTAATCCTGCAAATTCCAATCTATTTATTGAAACGGATGCAGCTCAGGTAAGTTATGTTGAATTGGTTAATATCCTAGGTCAGCATATGATTAAGACAAATATTGATAATTCCCGTACTGTAATTGATGTTAGTGAATTTGTTTCTGGAGTATATTTCGTAAGAATCTACGAAAATAACGGAGAGCAACATATTCGTAGAATCGTTATAAAGTAAAAGGACGAAATTTTAAAATAAAAAAAGCGGATGAATATTCATCCGCTTTTTTTATATAATCACTACTTTACTTGCTTATACACCTCCCACATGCAAATTCCTCCACTGATGCTGACATTTAAGGAGTGTTTTGTCCCTTCTTGGGGGATTTCAAGCACCATATCACAGAGGTTAATGATTTCCTGTGAAACTCCTTTTACTTCATTTCCGAAAATTAGTGCGATGGGTTTTTCTGCAGGAAGTGAAAATGAGTCCATTGATGTGCTGTCTTCTGTAATTTCAATGGAGATAAGATGATAACCTTCTGATTTTAATGTTTTGACTGCATCCAAACAGTTTTCATGATAAGACCAATTAACAGTTTCACTAGCGCCTAAGGCAGTTTTGCGAATATCACGATGGGGTGGAGTGCCGGTAATTCCACAAAGTAGAATGGATTCAAACCGAAATGCATCAGCGGTACGAAAGAATGAACCCACATTATGATGACTTCTTACATTGTCTAAGACGATACAAACCGGATATTTTTTTGTAGTTTTGAATGCTTCCGGAGATAAGCGTGGAATTTCTTCAGTATTCAGTTTCCTCATGAATTGAATTGATTTAAAAATTGAATGCTTAACCATGTTAATCCCGCGGTGCTATAGATAAGCGCTTTTTCATCAATGTCAAAGAATTGATTATGCACATTAACAGCCCCCAGCTTTTCACCTTGAATCCCAAACCGATAAAAAATTGCCGGAAGCGTTTGTGAATAATAGGCAAAGTCTTCTCCCGTTAAGCGGATATCCATTGCTTCAACCTGATTGGTGCCTAGTAAATCTTGCATGTATTCAATTGCATCTGATGTATATTCTTTGTGATTTGTTAGGCTAGGATATCCATTACGAATTTCAAGCTTTACTTGTGTGCCATATCGGTTTGCAATGCTTTGAGAAATTGATAGCATTTGTTGTTTTGCATAAGCTCTAAACGCTTCATCCATTGTGCGGAATGTTCCCGCAATGTTTACTTCTGATGGTATGATATTATTACTGCCTTCTGCAATGAGTTTCCCAAAGCCTAGTACAACAGGAACTTCTTTTGCCATGCTTTTAATTTCCGACTTTAATGTTAAAATGATTTCTGAAGCGCAGGCTACTGTATCTTTTGTTAGTGCCGGAGTTGCGGCATGTCCTCCTTTTCCTGTGATTTTTATGTAAATCTCATCTGTTGACGCCATGTAATGACCTATTTTAAACCCAATATGACCTACTGGCATTCCCGGCATAACATGTTGTCCGATAATTAAGCGTGGTTTATATTTTTTGAAAATCCCACTACTTATTACTTTGGTTGCTCCGCCTGGTAAAACCTCTTCGCCCGGTTGAAAAATGGCCAAAATTTTCCCTTTCCATGCAGATTTGTGATTCTGTAATATTTTCAAACAACCAATTAATGAGCTCATATGTGTGTCATGTCCGCATGCATGCATCACACCAGAATTGACAGATGTGTAGCTAGTTACGTTAGCTTCTTGAATTGGTAAGGCATCCATGTCAGCGCGAAGTGCAATGCACGATCCGGGATTACCAGAGTCGAGTTCAACTGCAATGCCAGTGTCTGCTATTTTTTCAATTTTGTTTATCCCAATGTTTTCTAATTCTTGAATGAGATAATTCTGTGTCGCTTTTTCCTGAAAACTTAGCTCTGGGAATTTATGTAAATGACGTCGAATCTCAGTGATTTCAGGATGATTGCGATGGGCGATATGTATAATTTCTTGTTTGTTCATTTAAAAATCAAGATTTAGTGATAAATATAGCATTCCGGGTAAAATTGTATTGTCCTCTATGCCTCTTGCATAATCTAAACGAATGAAATATCCCAGAAGTTTTGTACGGACTCCAATACCATAACCGGCAACAATCGGATAGGATTCGTTATTGATTATGACAGTAACAGGTCCATTTTCATAATAATCGTTTTCGTATGCATTATCCCCTGAAAAAGGGTGAAGCCCAGTCCAAGCAGAACCAATGTCAAAGAAACCAATGACTTGAAAATTATTTAAAAATTCTGAATTTAGCGGTCTATTGAATAAATAATTAATTATTGGCCATCGAATCTCTGTATTCACTACAGCAAAACTATTTCCATTACGAATATTTTGTGTAAACCCTCTCATGTTAGTTGCAACTGCCTGATAAACGTAGTTTTCGTTGGGATTAATTCGAGTGCTTTGATCAAACATCGGGCGTTCAGCATTTAGATTTATCCAATTGTCAACACCACCGAGGTAATAGATTAATTTTGCAGTTCCAAACGAGCTGGATGCAGCGAAACGAGACGCAAAAATTAAGTTTCTGTGAATTGGAATGTAGCTTCTTAAATCCCAACCTACAACGAACAACTCGGTTTGTTTTTCATCAATCTGCTTATAGAACTCTCCAAATGCTTTAAAGCGCAATCCGTCTAAGATATTAAGCGATAAATTTCTCGTGTTATCAAAAATATACTCAAGCTTTAATCCTGCCCAATAGTCGTATTCATTTTCTTGCAATAAATTTTGAAAATCGGTACTTAAAAATACAGATTTGTCTTGTCGCAGACTTAGACTTCCCTGCACTGCCGATACCTGATTAAATGGATATCGTATTCGATGAACTCCTTGGTGGAGATAAGTTTTGTATAATGCATTTCCGGAAAAGTTTGTAATTGATTGTCGGTGAAATATATACTGTTTATTCCAGCGGCTTTTTAAATCTTCGAAACTGAATAAATATTCGTTGCTGTCAAAATTACCCGCAAAGCGAAATCCACCTGTAAGTCGGTAGTCTTCAAATAAATCCATAGCTTCAACGGTCAATAAAATATTAAAACCGGGATTAAAATAAAATGCAGAACCGGTGAAGCGTTGGTAACTTGCATTTAGAAATCCAAAGTCCACTTGATTAACAATTTTTGTGGTATAAAAACTTGTGGAATAACGATTGAGGTTTCTTCGTTTTAAATTACCATCTTCGTCAAAATCGCTTTCCGTTCCTGATAAAGACAAGAGCGTAGGGCTGAATTTGTAAGCATCAATATTAATTAAACTGTCCTGATGGGCATTCTCAGGTTTGGTCTCAGTTTCCGGTTCCGGTTTTGGATTGTGGAAATCGTCTAAATATGCTTTGCGGTAAATTGTGTTTTTCAACTCATCCGTCACTGGTTCTGCAACTAGCTCATCTTTATAAATCTTATGCCGGTTATTTTCAAAATAAACTTCAGTGTATAAATCTGTATTGCTTGCAAAATTATGTTCCTGAATATTCATCTTGTAATTCGTTAATGGAAATGAGCGCATGAAATAGCGGTAATGCGTAATGGTGTCTATATTACTGATTGTGCTGTCATATTTGGCGGCAAATCGATTATAAATTCCGTTTTTATTGCTTAGGTAAATGTAGTGTTCGTCATCAGTGAAAAATGCCTGTTTCTCATCAGTATCCGCAGTCTTGGTTAATTGTGTGAGTTCATTTTTTGTAGCATTCAAATCATAAAGGAAAATATCACGATTTTTCTGTGTCGGTATCAAAGAATCATCTTTGTCTTCCAAAGAATCAATTGCTCGTTTTGATGAAAACAGAATTTGATTGGAGTTTTTTATGTATATCGGATGATAATCATCTGCTTTATCGGCAGTAAGATTTCGATAGGTGTTGGATGCAAGATTGTAAATGTAAATATCACTTTGCCCGTTTTTATATCCGCTAAATACAATGTCAAAGCCATCATTAGAATAATCAAAACTTAACACTTTTTCAAATCCGTTTAATTCAATTTTTCGCTGGGTTTTATCTTCAATATTATAGGCATAATAATAGATCCCGCCTTGTTGTTCTGTAATATAGCCTAATAGTTTCCCGCTCGGATGCCAACGTAAAACTGGGTAGCTGTAATCCGTAATCTGATCGAGTTTGTGCCCTTGACGTAAAATCTTCTTTGTTTTTCCGCTCTCTTGATCTTGAATGAAAATTTTCATTTTGCCTATGATGTTGGTTGTGTAGGCAATATATTTTCCATCAGGGCTGATTTTTGCTTGTTGATATTTTCGGTCTTTTTTTATGCGTTTAAGTATCTCATTGCCTGATGTAGCATCTCTTGATTGATATTGATCGTATAATAACTTATCGTAATAATTAAGCCAACTAAATGACAGAGATTTCAGATTTGTTCCTAACACATACATGAATCCACTTTCAAGATTTTTGGATGTTTTGGTGAGATACAAAATCGTTGGAATAACTTGATCGCCATATGTGTTTGAAATGTAATGCCAAATTGAATGTCCGGCGTATATTGCATCTTCTCCTTTTAATTGATTGAATTTTTCATAATATCCATTAATGATTCCGTCGCGTACATGATTTTCGATGTTTTCATTCCACCCATGTGCAATGTGTGAAATTAAGCCTTTTGTGTACCATTCAGGGAGATTAAGTAGCGTATTGTTTGCCGCTTTATTTTTCCAATCAGAACCATATAGGATTTCATTTAGCGTAATTTCTGTGATGGATGCTCGTAGTTGTGCCCTGAGGCTTGCTTTGTCTCCTTCTACGTACATAAATATAATATTGTCCACAATTCGTGTTTCGCCACCAATATTATATTGATTGTCAAGTGTTTTAAGGCCTATGTTGCTTTGTCGAAAATCTGAAAGACTATGATAGATGACAAAAATCAGACGCTTGTTAAGCTGATAATCCATTTGTCGCGATAAATTATCAATTTCTTCATAAGCCATTTCGGCAGTTTGCTTAGCAATTTGTGTCCCACCAGCATAAAAATAGGTGTCAAATTTTTGAAACCGGTAATAAAACCATTCGAATTCATTAAATTGCACACGGTTTTTCCCAAATTCCATTTGATGCCCATTATAAAACTGAGAATTTGCTGTTAATGATAGCAGTAACAGGAGGTAAATTGTGAAATATTTATAGTATCTGAACTTCAATTTGTTTTTTATTTCTTATAACTTCAAAAATAACATTTTAGTTTGTACAATCGTATCAAAATTATGAAAAAGCCAATATCTTATTGTTTTTTTTTAAATGATTCCTGCTTTTACGTGTGGATGCGGAAAAATTTCCTTCTCAAGCACTCGCTAAGTGAAAGAATTCGCGCAGGAAAGCCGAGGCTTTGAGTTAAGGAAATCGTAGATGTGTAGTGGCGCTCCGAAAGTTTTCTGGAAGTGTCCCCGAAAGCTTTCGGGATGCGAAAAACATTAATCACAGCAGTTAGCCAGCAGTTTAGCACAATGCAATCGTTTGGAATTTTCAAGTTTGTTGCTTGTGATTTACCAGCCTGCGGCAGGCAGGTTTGTTATTTGTTTTTTGTCATTTGTCATTTGATGCTTTTTTTCTTAATGTTCTTAATTGCTTAATGAACTTAATGTTTCCTTTTTTCACCATTAAGGCATTAAGGAAATTAAGGTTTTCATTAAGATTCTTTCAGCAGTTAGCCAGCAGTTTTAGCACAATGCAATCGTTTGAAATCCGCCAAAAGGTTGCATTGTGGAAAAATGCTCCCGGAAAAGGCATAAAACAAAGCAAAACACTTTGCCGTAAACACAAAAAAAGCATCTTCAATTGGTGATTAATCATCCCGAGTTTTAAAATTTCTCGTTAAAATGGCTTGCTGAAAACAATATGAAAACGCTTAATATCGTTACTAATAGAGAGTATCATTCTTTCTGTATATATTCTATTACCTATGAAAAGCTTGTTTTTATTTTTCTTAAAATTAAGGCAATAATTCAATTAAACTTTTGTTTTATAGTTTAACACTAAAGACTTATCTTTGCAAAATGATTTTGAAACTGATGAAATATTTTTTAGGTATAATTGTGATTCTTAGCTTGGGGTCATGCAGTGATTATCAAAAGTTGCTTAAATCAGATAATTACGAGTTGAAATATACTCGTGCAATTGAGTATTACGAGGATGATGATTACTATAAAGCTGAAAATCTGTTTGAGGAATTAATGAATATTTACAAGGGAACAAATCGTGCCGAAAAAATTCATTACTATTATTCATATTGCTTGTATGCACAAGGGGAGTTGTCTCTGGCAGCTTACCATTTTAGAAAATTTGCACGAACCTATCCAAATTCAGAACATAGGATGGATGCTGAGTTTAGAGCAGCAGTTTGTTTTGCTGAAGTTTCTCCTAAACCTTCACTTGATCAGTCCTTTACGGAGAGAGGGATTGAAGCATTTCAAGATTTTCTTGAAAAATATCCAAATACAGAATATCGGGATACAGTAAACCAATTGGTTGATGAATTGCATCATAAACTTGAGGTTAAAGCCTATGATAATGCTTATCTGTATTATAAAATCGGAGAGTATAAATCTGCTATTACTGCATTGAACAATGCAATTGAAGATTATCCTGATTCTCCTTATAATGATGATGCAATGTTTTATATTGTGAAATCATCATTCCTGTTAGCCGAAGGAAGTGTGAAGTCAAAAATGAAAGAACGTTACGAAAATACTATTACTGCCTATTATCGCTTTAAAGATAATTATCCCGAAACTGAGTATGTGCAGGAAGCGAGTAAAATAAAAGAGAAAATTGAAAATATATTAGCACAATAAATAAATTTTAATTCTATGGATTTTAAAAAATCAAAAGCCTCGTCAGCAATTGAAACTTTGGATGTCAACCAATTGGCTGCAGGTGCCGGTAATGTTTATGAGGCAATTGTTGTTTGTGCAAAACGTGCAAATCAAATTAGTGTCGATGTTAAACAAGAATTAAGTCAAAAATTGGAGGAATTTGCTAACTATACAGATAACCTTGAAGAGGTATTTGATAATCGTGAGCAAATTGAAATAAGCCGATTTTATGAAAGACTTCCAAAACCCTCATTAATAGGACTTGAAGAGTTTTTAAGTGGCGAAGTGTATTTCCGTAATCCTCAAATTGATGAATTTGCTGTAAATAGTGAGTCTGAAAAATAAAAAAATATTACTTGGTGTTACTGGTAGCATCTCTGCTTATAAAGCAGCGTATTTATCTCGCTTGTTAGTGAAAGATGGTGCGGAGGTTCAAGTTATTATGACGCCTTTTGCTGCTGAGTTTATTACACCATTAACAATGTCAACCCTTTCTCAGCATCCTGTTAGAATAGATACCTATAACAGGGAGACTGGTGAGTGGAACTCTCATGTTGATATGGGAAATTGGGCTGATTTGTTGTTAATTGCCCCTGCATCCTTAAATACAATGGGGAAAATGGCACATGGGATTGCTGATAACTTGTTGCTTACTACCTACATGGCTGCAAAATGTCCTGTGATTGTTGCGCCTGCAATGGATTTGGACATGTATAAACACCAGGCAAATGTTGATAATATGAACATTCTCAAAGCCAGAGGTTGTCATTTTATTGAGCCAGGTGAAGGTGAGTTGGCAAGTGGATTGTGTGGAAAGGGGCGCTTAGCGGAGCCTGAGGATATTATTAATGAAATAAGCGTATTCTTTAAAAAAAAGCAAAGCCTGAAAAAAAAAACATTCCTCGTAACAGCAGGTCCAACCTATGAGAAAATTGATCCCGTTAGATTTATTGGAAACTTTTCAAGCGGTAAAATGGGATTTGCAATTGCTGAAACATTGGCTGAATATGGTGCTAATGTAGTGCTAATTGCCGGGCCTACTGCCTTGGCAATTCAAAATCCATTGATTGAACGTGTAGATGTGACATCTGCTCAGGAAATGTATGATGCATGTATGCAGTATTTCCCCAATGTTGATGGAGCAATAATGAGCGCTGCCGTTGCTGATTTTACGCCGATAAATGTTGATGATGAGAAAATTAAGAGGGGAAAAGAAAATCAGCAATTAGAATTAATACCGACCAGAGATATCGCTGCCGAACTCGGAAAAATTAAGAAAAAATCACAATTATTAATTGGCTTTGCATTGGAAACAAAAAATGAAATGCAAAATGCAAGTGAAAAAATTAAAAAGAAAAATTTAGACTTTATTGTTCTCAATTCTATGAAGGATAAAGGTACAGGATTTAATTTTGATACAAATCAAGTAACATTTATTGATAAATCCGGAGAAATTACTAAATTTAAACTCAAATTGAAAAATGAAGTCGCTAATGATGTCGTTATAAAGATAATTAATGATATCAAAACGATAAAATGATGAGAAAATTATTGACCATAGGCATTTCCTTGTTTTTTGCATTCAACTTGAATGCACAAGAGTTAGATTGTCGTGTACAAATGTCATATTCTGCAATTCAGGAAACAAGTAACCGTGAAATGTTTCAAGAAATGCAAACGGCAGTGTACGAATTTATGAATAATACCGTTTGGACAAACCATGTCTTTAAACAGGATGAGCGAATTGAATGCAATATCATGATAACACTTTCTGAGCGGATTTCTGCTGATGAATTTCGGGGCTCTATTCAAGTACAATCCTCAAGAACAATCTATGGAACATCATATAAAAGTCCTGTCTTTAAGCATGTCGATAAAGATTTTCGAATTCGTTACGTTCAATATGCACCCCTCGAGTTTAACATCAATACACACCAGTCAAATTTTGCAGCCATACTTGCATATTATGCGTATATTATAATTGGGATGGATTATGATACCTATGGATTAAATTCAGGAAATGAATATTTTGCGAAAGCTGAGCAAATTGTACAAAATGCACAGAATGCGCAGGAGTCTGGATGGAAGGCATATGAAAGTTTGAAAAACAGATACTGGATTGTGGAAAATCTTATGAACAATACATATGCACCTTTGCGGGAAACCATGTATATGTATCATCGTCAGGGATTAGACAGGATGTATGATAAACTTGAAAATGGAAGAACAACCATTGAAGAATCAATTGGAAATTTGAAAGAAGTTCATAATCGAAAACCAGGCTCATTTTTGATGTCTATTTTTGTTGATACTAAAGCAGATGAAATTGTTAATATTTTTAAAGAGGCTTTTCCCGATCAAAAAAATCGTGTAATCCGTATCATGAAGGATATTGATCCTGCAAATGCATCAAAATATGATGGCATTATGAAAGACGACTAGCTATGCTGAATTGGTTGAAAATTCAAAACTATTTATTGCTAGATCATTTGGAAATTCAATTCCCTGATGGTTTTATCAGTATTACAGGAGAAACAGGGGCTGGAAAATCTGTGCTTATTGGTGCCATTTCATTACTTACTGGAAAACGAGCTGATACCTCAGTATTGCTAGATAAAACAAGAAAGTCTGTTGTCGAAGCAGGCTTTGATATTACTAAATTGAAATTGCACGCTTTTTTTAAAGCACACGATTTAGATTATGATGCTGAATGCATCCTGCGTCGAGAGATTACAGGGCAAGGAAAGTCAAGAGCATTTGTTAATGATACCCCTGTTCGTTTAGAGCAGCTTCAGGCACTTTCAGAATATTTAGTCGATATTCACTC
>JAYEFQ010000129.1:27945-35327 GCA_034658655.1 Bacteroidota bacterium | reverse complement strand
GTTGATTCCAATATTTTCTCTCAGATTTGCGGTAACGAGCTACTTTTGCTGATACTGATTAGTTACAAATTTTTTATTAACTTTGTTCGTTATTAACTAAAAATAAGTCATGTATGGAAGAAAAAAGGGAATTTGATTTGTTAGAAAGATATAGGGCTGATTAAAAGCAACTTACCCAACAAAAAGAGGTCAATGAAGATAATAAATCGCTATGAGATCATGAGAAAATCAAACGTTTCAGATTAGTTTGTGAAGAATGGTCGCCAGCAACAAAACATTCGTTCTAGTAATACAGAACCTTATTTGCGCTTAATTATCGAAGTATCAAATGAAGAACTACTGAAAGAACGTATGGAAACCCACAAAGGCATAATTAAAACGTTTAAGTAAAACAAATTGTTCTTTTTATAATCTAATCTAATCTAATGCTTTTTAATAGGAGCTTAATGTTATTATACATAAAATGCGAATAATTAAATATAACATTTTATTTTCTCTATTCATATTTGTGAGTGGAATTTCTTATGGGAATATGTCTAATGAAAAAGTAACACTACAAATTTTCACTAACTATTTTGAATCTCACTTATACACAGATCCTGACGAATCTATTGCCAAATTACACAATATTTTAAATAATGACAGATACAATAAGAATGAAAAGCTTATTTCCTCAGCAAATTATTATTTAGGCATGACATGGTACCATAAGGGGAATTTCAACAATGCACTAAAATATTTTGAACTAGCACTTTACTATGCTTTAAAAGAAAACCCAAAAGACAAAAGTCTATTATCTAACTTATATGCAAACATTGGAAGCATTTACTATTTCAAGGCAAATTATGATGACGCACTTAGCAATTTTCATCTTGCTTATAAGAACACAATAATCAACAATAATAATTTAAAAGATTTTGCTGTTATTTTTAATAATATTGCTTCTGTTTATTATATTCTTGGCGATCATTCCAATTCGATTCTCTTTTATGATAAAGCAATGCGAATAAATCGCAAACTCAATAATTTGTCAGGTATTGCAAATGGACTAAATAACCTTGCTAGTCTATATGACGAATTGGGTGTATATGAAATCTCTATGTTATATTATTATCAAGCTCTTGAATATTCTGACTCCATTGAAAATAAAAAGCTAAAATCAACTATATTGAATAATTTAGGGAGCATTAATAAGAACCTTTTAAATTACGATAAATCTTTGGGGTACTATCAAGCATCAATGAAAATTAAAAATGAAATTAACAATCAATCTGCGATAGCAAACACATTAAATAATATTGGGCTAATACATCAATTAACAAACAAACCAGACAGTGCAGAAATCTACTATCTAAGAGCTTATGAAATATTTAAAGAAATTGGGAGTCAATATGGACTTGGTGTTATTTACAATAATCTTGGCAAATTGCAAGAAGAAAAAGGGAATTTAAATCAAGCATTATTTTATTTTAATAAAGCATACAAAAATAGTATTGTCATTAAAGATAAAAGAGGACAAACAAAAGAACTGATTAATTTAGGACGTACCTATCAGAAATTAAAAAAGTCTAAACAATCCCTTCTGTTTTTAGACTCAGCACTAAATATTAGTACAAAGCATAATTTTTTTGATTTAAACAGAGATATTGAGCATTTACAATATCAAGCATACGAAGACATTAATCAAGCAGAACAGGCAATAAAACATTTAGTACGATACTCAAATTTAAATGACTCACTTATATCATCTGAGAAACTACTAATTACAGAACAATTAGAAATAAAATATAAAACAAAGCAACAAGAACAAACTATACATGAACTTGCAAACATTAATAAAATTGCAAAACAAGAAGCCAATCTAAACCAAATTAGTTTGCAAAAGAGAAAGAATACAATTTGGGGATTAACTATCATTATAATTTTAATTTCATCGACACTTTTTCTCTTATTTAATCAACATAAATTAAAACACTGGAATAAACAAATTGAAATGGAGCAACAGTTTTTAAGAGCACAAATGGATCCTCACTTTATTTCAAATGCTTTAGCATCAATTCAACATTTTGTTTTGAAAAATGAACCTCAAATAGCATCAGACTATTTAGCTCGATTTTCAGAGCTGATGCGGAATATTATAATAAGCTCAAGAAATAAATTTATCTCTATTTCATTAGAAATAAAACTCATAGAAACATATTTAGACTTACAACAATTAAGAATGAGTCATGGTTTTACATACGAAATATTGCTTGATAATCGTATTGATCCGGACTCTTATTCTATCCCTCCAATGCTTATTCAACCAATTATAGAAAACAGCATTAAACATGCATTCCAGAATAAAACCAAGAATAATAAAATCAAAATTGAAATTACCGAAAGTTTAAAATCAATCATTATTTTCATCCATGACAATGGAATCGGAATAGAAAATAGTCCTCAAATAAAAAACAGCAACTCATTTGGAACAAAGATTATTAAAGAACGTATCAAAAATTTAAATTACTCTGAAAAATCAGGATTCCAAGTTATATTAGATAATTCCACCATATTAGAGGGGACACGAATAAAAATAGTTATACCAAAAATAAATTATGATGACTAAAGCGATTAAAGTACTTATTGTTGATGATGAAGAATACGCAAGAAAACAAAATAAAAGCTTGTGTGAAAATTATTTCAATACTTCAAAATATATTTATGAGGCAAATAACATTGAATTGGCTAAAACGATTATCCTTGAAGAGTCTATTGATATTTTGTTGTTAGATATTGATTTGGGTTCACATACAGGCTTTGATCTAATAAATGAACTTACTGACATTCAATTTCAGATTATCTTTATAACTGGCTTTAACGATATGGCAATTAGAGCATTTAGAGCGAATGCATTAGACTATATCCTAAAACCAATTGATTCAAATATATTTTACCAAGCATTAGAAAAAGCGGTCAGCAATATTTCACAAAAAAACATTCAATTACGACTCAATAATTTACTACAATATAATAAAGATACATATCCACAAAAAATTGTACTTAACACAAGCGAAGATTATATCATACTTAATGTGACCGATATTATTAGACTTCAAGCAGATGTTAACTACACAAATATTTACAGTAACTCAGGTGAGAACTTTATAATTTCGCAACCATTAAAAGAATACCAAAATATTTTAGACCCTCAACAATTTATTCGAGTACACCAATCTCACTTGATTAACATTGATTATATTGAACGATACAGGAAAAGAGATGGGGGTTTTATTATCTTGAAAAATAAAGATCAAGTACCGGTATCACAACGTAAACGTGAAAATTTATTACTTAAACTTAAACAATTGTAAAAGGGTTATCACAACAAAATGTTATAATAACCCTTTTTTTTAAATGGATTTAAAACTCCAATTAGAAGTGTTTCAGTTTTAAAATTTGATCTGAATTTACAGGTTGTACAATTAAAACATCATTAACAAAATGATAATCATACTTCAACTCCATACCTGAAGGATACCAAGCTATCGTAGAGTCAGTTAGTTGCATTTCCCCAGATACATTAATCCCTTTTTCAGTTGTCATTTTAGTTGAAGAAAATGTGTATTTCGTTCCAATATTCATTTCTTCAAATGACCCGGTAGCAGAAACAACGACCCATTCTCCTAATATTTGATCAGCAGGATTCGTCTTTATGCTCTGTTTACACGAAGTCAGAAACACAACAGATAAAATAATTAAATAGCCAAATGTTTTCATTGTTTTATAATTTTATATGTTAATTGCTTTTGTTCGAAAGTAACTGTCAAGTAATACACTCCAGTCACCAAATGACTCAAATCAATTTTCACAATGTCTTCTGAAACAGGTTGAATTAACAACAAAACATTGCTACCAAGTTCATTAACTATTCTAAATTGACAATTAGAATTTTTTATCCCATCTAAATAAACATGGTCGATTGTCGGATTTGGAAAAACACTTATATCCCAATCTAGTGTATAGCTAAGATTTGATACTAATATCAGCATTTCAGGATGAATAAATCCTTCAGACACTTGCAATAATTCATTTGAATTTTCTAATTTGACAACTTCACCAAAATTAGTTATTGCTGTTATTGATTCGGATGTAACAACCTCTCCAGCAGGACTAAAATCAGCCTGCACAAGACTTATTTGAGCAAAAGTCAATTCTGACCCAACAATTATTAATAATAATAAAATTAGCTTTCTCATAACTTTAATGTTTAAAAATTACAAATGAAAAACTACGATCTTGCCAAACCCCATTATCCGCATGTGTATAAATATCACAATACGTGCTTGAATAGTCGACCATAATGCATCCAGCGCCTGAACCATCATTTGCCAATGTTGCAACAACCATATAAGCTTGAGTATTAGCCATTGCTGTTGAAAAAGTAATGCGATAACTGCCGGTGCCATTTTTTGTTACAGTAAAACCCTCTGTAGAACCTGCAGGAAGCATAGTACCAGTATCTGAAACACGACCATAAATATATGCTAAGACATTTGCTTTTCCAGATCCAGAGTTTTCATTGTGAACTTCTCCATCTACTGTGATATCCTGACTAACATTGACATCACCATTGAAATACCCAGCATAACTTCCAGCTTTGGTTGCATTTCCGTACACCGCATAATGTGTTCCTCCAGCAGAAGAAATTATGTAATTGTAAGACCCATATTTATTACCAGAACCAGAACCACTTAATACGTTATTTACACCATGATGTGAAGAATTTCCAGTATTTGAAATAAGATTTCGTGTCCCATATTGAATCCCAGAGCCCGTACCATGCAAAAAATAATAAGCACCAATATTAGCACCAGTTCCACTTCCAGACATTTCAAAATATCCTCCATAATGTACTCCAGATCCTTCATTATCATTTATAAATTTATAACCATATTGGTTAGAATTTCCAGTACCAGTAATTTCTGTATAGTTAGCATATTGCAGACCTTCACCATTACTATTCATTAACGTATAATTCCCATATTGAGCACCATTACCAGAATTTGAAATTTCTATGTAATTCCCATATTGTTTACCTATACCAGTACCTGAAAGCAAAGAATAATTACCGTAATGTGTCCCACTTCCATTACCACTAAGCCATGAAAACTGTCCAAGATGATTTTCATTATTATCATTGTAAATACGATTATAACTAGCATACTGTTCACCCGTACCACTACCGCTTAAACTATTATAGGTTCCAAAATGATTGCCACTACCATTTCCTGACAAATCATTAGCAATCCCATATTGTATTCCTGATCCACTATTTGAAATCTCATTATGCATACCATACTGATGTCCATTACCAATGCCATCTACAACATTCCATTGTGCTTTTTGAATGCCCAATCCACTGCTGTTAAGTTCAGAATAGGAAGCAATCACATCACCATCTCCATTTCCAGTTATAACTGTATTTGAGCCATAATGCACACCATTATTATCATTGTTAATATTTAAGGCAATACCTGTTAAATCAGCACTGCTGGTATTGGTATTTGTAATTGATATTCCTATGGTTTCTTCGTTGGATGTTCCTGTACCATTAAGGGATATATCAAGTTTAGCATCATCAACATAAGGGCTGCCAAGTGCTAACCCACTAAGTCTATAAATGTCACTTGTAATTAATTCTGGATATTCCGAAGTTCCTTCAACAAAGAAAGTTACAGGATTGCCAATAAGATCCATATACAAACCGCTAAAATCATCTGATGCATCTGTATCTCCACTATTGGTAATTACACCAGCAGTAATATCAATACCGGAGCCAGCAGTGTAAGCAGTGCCAGCAGGTAATGTTACCGAATTTCCATCAGAAATACTTAGTTGATCTCCAGATAAGCTTAATGCCTGCAATTCGTTGCTCACAGAACCATCAACCTCTGATGTTAAATAATTTGCATCGTTGGAGAAACTACTTACTGTGGTTGGTGCTCCGGACAAATCACTATATTCACCGCTAAAATCATCTGATGCATCTGTATCCCCACTATTGATAATTACACCACCAGTAATATCAATACCGGAGCCAGCAGTGTAAGCAGTGCCAGCAGGTAATGTTACCGAATTTCCATCAGAAATACTTAGTTGATCTCCAATTAAGCTTAATGCCTGCAATTCGTTGCTCACAGAACCATCAACCTCTGATGTTAAATAATTTGCATCGTTGGAGAAACTACTTACTGTGGTTGGTGCTCCAGACAAATCACTATATTCACCGCTAAAGACATTATTTGCATTTTCAGCATATTTAGCATATGGTACATATTGAAATGATTGGGTTCCCATATCAACAAAGCCTGATCCAATATCAAATTCTGTGGAAATGAAAACATCCGACTGATTCCATAAAACAGCATTCCAATCATCTGAAGTTTCACCATCACCAATATTCAAAATTATGATACCATTATCATCAGATAAGACCGAATTATGTGTTTCCTGATAAACCAAAATCCCAGAACTTGCAGGATTCCCATTATAAATTAGAAAATGTACATCTAGATTTTGACTAGCATATATTTCCGTACCATTTTTTACCAGAGCTTTATAACTGATGCTGGTAGTTTGCGCATAACCCAAGCTTGATAAAACAAGCAAAATTGGTATTAATAATTGTTTTATTTTCATCATTTAAAAATATTAGTTAGGCTCAAATCTACAGGAATCCTATCTATTATTTTTAAGCAATAATTATTCGTAGCAATCTATTTATTATTTGAGTGCTTTTACTAATTATTCGAGAAATATCAATTTCAAACTATAGTTATTATCTTTTCTAATATATTATCGGAGAAAATTTCAAATGATTGACTAAAACATTTTTCCTTATAAATCTGTTTAATTGTTATTAAAACACGGAATATGAAGTATGTAATAATATTTTACTCTTATGTTTTGGACTTTATGGATAAGCATAAAGTTGCTCGTATTAGACTGACCCCCAAAGATTAAAATATACTAGTTGATTATAACTTAACAGCAAACTTAGAAGCAGATAGTCCTGATATATGGAGTATGTGTCCCGAGTTTAGTGATTGTGATGAAGTGAAATCTGTGAGAAGAAAGCATCAAATTCCAAACTTTCACACTGTGCTAAACTGCTGACTGCTAAAAGAATAAACTTAATTAAACTCTTATTTCTTAACTCAAAGTCTCGACTTTCCCTCGCGCATTCCGAGTCCTTGAGAAGAAATCCATCGGCTCCAGAAAGCTTTCGGAACGCATTTTCGATTTTCTTCACTCAAAGCCTCGACTCAAAATTACTTGCTCAGTTATTTGATTAGTGAAAATCAATTTTATTACAATAAATATTAAATCCTATTGTAATA
>JAYEFQ010000129.1:0-27935 GCA_034658655.1 Bacteroidota bacterium | reverse complement strand
AGAAGATTTTTCGAGTTGTTTATTTTATTTGCTGTATTATGAGACGTATTTATTGCTATAAAGACATATTTGGAGTTGAATATTTTAAACAAGGTGTTGTTCGATAATAACAAATCAATAAACCTAATATAATTATTTATGAAAAACCAATCGGATAAAGACATAGATCGCAAAATTGACAATGAACTGAAGAAAAAAGCATTAGAGAAGAAATATGGTGCAATGTTTGGCGGAACAACGGATTTGCCGCTAGAAATAGAAAAACAATGGTTAGATCATATTGAAGCATTTGAAGAAAAATATGAAAATGCAGAAAGGATTAAAATATTTAAGTTAATCGGAGAACCTAAATTTAAACCAGAACATGAATTGACAGATGAAGTCTTTTCTCATGAGATTGATCGTTTGTATCAAGTCCTTATCGAAAATGATATCGCCCTTGATACGCTTGCAGAAGTTGATGATCGTGAAATATATCGTTTTATTACCGAAGAGCTGTTTTACGAAGAAGTGGACGACATGAAAATTCCAGGTTTAAGGAGCTGTTTTATTTATGAAGATTTCCATCCAAATGCCAGACTTGATATTGAATTATCAATTGATAATTTTATGAATTTCACACTCGGTAAATATGATAATATCAGTGGAAACGGCTACGACTTAGCCTATGTTGATACAGAAAACTTTATAAACGCTGACGGAAAGCAAGTTCCAGAAAAACAAATTGTGAAGCAAATCAATGATTATCTAAAATCATATGATTCATTTGAAATATTGAAACAAGAAATTGTTGATATTCAAATCAATGAAGATGAAACTGACGCAACAGTAAAAATGAATCTCAACTACAATGCATGGATTGAAAACGGAAAAATACATCAGAATTATTGTGGCATTGCAACTTTTAAGCTTGTGCCAAGCATATATGGTGGATGGGGAATATATCAAATCGACATGCCAGGATGGTTTGATGTGAAATAAAATTAGCCACGACTTTGTTCTTTTACCACAGAATTAAGGCGTTTTCTTAATGAACTTAATGTTTCATGTTTTTTCACCATTAAGGCATTAAGAAAATTAAGGTTTTCATTAAGATTATTCTTTTAGCAGCCAGCATTTTAGCACAGAGCAATCGTTTGAAATCCGACAAAAGTCTGCCTGTTACGCCGGTAGTCGCACAGGCCGACTGCTGGCGGAGACAAGTTTTGATTTTTGGTGCTTGTTTGTTATCCGCCAAAAGTCGGACAAGTTTTGGGATTTGTTACCTCGCTATGCAGCGGGATGGTTCAACATTATATTTTCATTGTGTTCTTTCGTCTCTTACACCGATTGTGATTCAAAACTACCGATATGCTACGCCTATCGGTGTTGAATCTACATCGGCATTATGCTTGCAAGTTTGTATTAATAAGTGGTATAACAAAAATATTGTTTCACGTATTTGGTGCTTTATTCTCACAGATTTCTCACCGTTGGCTAGCGGTTCGAAATGACCGCCATACGTGGCAGGATGGGAAAAAAGGGCGATGACATTTTGGTTAATTTGACACTTTGTCATCGCCCTTTTTTCCTCCCCAAAACTTCAAAAATGTCATTTCGATGGAGCGTAACGAAGTGGAGTAACTAAGCGATGCGCAGAGCTAGCCGAAGTGAAATCTGTTAGCAGTTTATCACATTTTTCTTAACACCTAACACCTAATTCCCTGAGTGTCATTTCTCATGAGTTTGCGAACTGAAAAATGCAACACGAAGCAATCCCGACGCATGTCGGGGCTCCTAACTCCTGGATCCTAACACCTTTTTCAACGTCATCCAAATAATATTGATATCCGTTTTTAAACCCATGTTTTCAATGTATTTTCGATTGAGTATTAATTTAGCGGGCATAATTTCTTCAATATATGTGCTTTCGGGATTCTTTGCGCGAGCAAGTATTTCATTTTCATCTGAATATTCAATGGATGCATAATCAGTAATTCCGGGTTTTACCTTCAGCACCTCTTTTTGCTCCGTTGTGTACATCTCAACATATTTTGGAACTTCGGGGCGTGGTCCGACCAAGCTCATGTCGCCGTTTAACACATTAATCAATTGAGCAAACTCATCCAATTTATATTTACGAATAAATGTCCCGACCTTTGTAATGCGCATGTCCGTATTTCCGACTGTCAGTAATCCTTTTTTATCTGAACCCGCTTGCATACTGCGAAATTTGAATATTCTAAACGGATTCTCATTTTTACCAATGCGTATTTGACGGTAAAATATACCTCCAGGGCTATCGATGACTATAAATAACCCCAAAATCAGCAAAAAAGGCAGTAATATCAGCAATCCAATGAATGAAATGATGATGTCAAATAGTCGTTTAATCATTTTCAAGCACTTTTTCTACTGCAAATTTAACGGCAGCAATTACCGTTTGCACCTGATCATCAGTTAAATTGTAATACACGGGTAAGGATATTTCTCGGCTGTAATGTGACCATGCATGGGGATAATCTTGCATGTCGTAACCTATATTTTTATAATGTGTAAATAGGGGTAAAGGTTGGAAATGAACATTAACAGACACATCTTGCTTAAAAATTTCCTGAATAATTTCATCCCTTTTGGTTTCACTTATATTTGTGATTTTCAACTGGTATAAATGATAGGATGACTGCTTACTTTTATTATTTGTAATCGGAATATCAAAGCGTTCGTCCTCACAAAATGCTTTATGATAGGCATCCACAATCGCTTTTCGTCTGACAAGCGTATCCGAATTGTATCGTTCCAGCTCTACCAATCCTATACTTGCTTGAATATCGGTCATATTGGCTTTATATCCTGCGCAGACAACATCGTAGCGCCAATTTCCGGTGGTTTTCGCCAGTGCATCTTTACTTTGTCCGTGAAGACTTAAAATATTCAGCCATTTGTAAATTGCTTCATTGTCAAAGGGTTCTGGTAAATTCAGTGCAATTGCTCCGCCTTCTGCCGTTGTTAGATTTTTAACCGCATGAAATGAAAACACGCTAATATCTGTCAGTGAACCGATGGGTTTGCCGAAATATTTCGCGCCCAGTGAATGTGCTGCATCTGATAGTAATAGTATTCTCCCTAAATCGCGCTGTTCATCAGTATTCGGATTAAAGTGTTTCTGGATTTCTCTATCATTAATTATAGCATTTAATGCATCATAATCAGCTGGAAAGCCGCCAATGTCAACCGGAATAATGACCTTTGTTCGTTCGGTAATGGCATTTTTTACTAATTTAGGATCTAAATTAAAGCTGTCCGGTAAGCAATCAACCATGATGGGCTTTGCGCCGCAATGTAAAACCACATTTGCCGTTGCACAATACGTATATGCCGGGATAATAACCTCGTCGCCTGCTTTAACTCCAAACCAACGAAGCATTAATTCTAAGCCCGCTGTAGCTGCACTCGTGCATAAAACAGCAGGAACCTGTGCAAAACTTGCCAATTGTTTCTCGAAACGTTTTGTTTTGGGACCGGTGGTTATCCATCCTGATTTCAATGTGTCGGTAACCTCTGCGATGATTTTATCATCCATTCTTGGTGGTGAAAAAGGAATCATGTTTTTATTTTTTTATCAATTGCAAATGTAAACAAAGCGGAGAACATTGTAAAATAAATAACTCCTGCATGTATGCTTATCATATCATCGGTAAGAAATAGAATAAACATTATAACTGTCCAAAGCCAAATAATTGCTTTTTTGTGAATTTTTGCTTGCCGGAAAAGTAGCGCAAATAGGAAAAGCAAACTAGCAAATCCTGAAATTCCCCATGCCAAAAAGCTTCTGAGAAACTGATTGTGAGGATTGGTTCCATATTTATATGCGCCAATGTACTGATTGGATTTGTAATATTTCGTGAGCACATCGCGGACATCGCCAGTGCCATAACCGAGATACCAATTTTGTGAGATTAAATCGCTGCTGGCTTGTAAGGCACTAAGTCTTGTTACTGTTGATTCTGGAACGGTGTAGTCTATACGATCGGGTTGAAACACAATGCGCATATTCATTATTCTTACTTTAAGGATGGTTTGATTAATGACAATTAAACTTGCCGAAATGCTAAACAGTCCAAAAACGATAATAACTGCCCAAGACAAAATTTTGTGGCGTCCCAGATAAATAAAGAAATAGATTGCGAAAAGTCCTAAAATTAGCAACGCGCCTTTTGAGGAAAGTAATATCAGAAAAATAATGAGTAAAATCAGCATTAGTATAAGTAAAGCAACAGATTTTATTGGTAGGCTTTCTCGTTTTCTCTGAACCAATTCAATGACGATAGGAATAATGGCAAAAAGCACATAGTTTGACAGATGATTTGGAGCCATAATAAAGCCTGAAAACTGGGTGTAAAAGAAAATATAGGGTGATTGCATTTCCGGAAAACGGATAAGCCCACGAATAAGACAAATTAAAAACGTAAGTAGCACACCGGAAACAAAAGCCAGATAGAGTTTTTTCCATTTGGATGGTATCTTTATCCTACCAAAATCATTTGCTAAAAACGGAAACATGACAAAAGATAATGATACCTCAACATAATGCCAGCCAACAAGCTGATTTTCCGTATTTATCATGCCTGCAATTGCTAACAAAAACGGAAGAAAAAACACATAGGTATAAGCGTTTTTAAATTGATTCAGAAATTTTTTAAGCGGGGCTTCATCAATAAAATACAGAATAGATAAAAATCCCATTAGCATAGAGCTTCCCTGCAAAAATCCGGTAATGCTCATTGCAAGGATTATCCATCCGAAAAGAATAAGTTTATCTCTTAGATTTTGTGGCTGCTTAATCATTCAGCGGTTTTTCATGAGATAATTGAACTTTAAACCATAAACTAACCGGCTCAAACTCTTTTCGATAATTATTCTGTTGTGATTGCTGCGGACTTCCAGGTCTGTTTTGGTATCCGGGCTGATACATGTTGTTCCCACCATAATAATTGTTCGGATTATTTTGGTTTTGCATATTGACATTTTGATCTTGCTGCATCTCGTCTTCATCGTCGGGAATATCTCCCGTTAAAATGCCCACTGTAAATTCATTTTTGTAATGCTCTAACCCAAATTCAGCAAGTGGTATTTTTGCTTCGTAGGATAAGTTTCCATCTTCACTTAATCGCATTAAAATGTGAATTTTACTGTCTTTTGAGAAAATATTATCATGTGCTTCTTCATTATCATGGATAAGCACTAGCACCGGACTAATGCGTTTTTGCAACTCGTTGATGCTGGTTTTATCAGGGAGATTTGGGCCGGTCACCGGTGGGATAACACTGTTTTGTTGAAATGAGGCTGCAGTTGGATACACAAAGCCTTCTGTCTTTTTTCGTCTTCCTAAGGTGTCAATATAAATCTCTAATCCGTAGCTGAATATTTTTCGTAAACTCAGCTCATCCGAGACATCGAAACGCAAAAATAAATCGTTTTCAGTATTGTAAATGTCATAGCGGATTTTACTGTCAGGATGATAATAAGAAAAGGGAATTTCGCTAGTTTTTGCTTCTATTTCTGTTTTGTCTGTTACATAGCGGCTGTTTCGTAATGGCAACGGTTTGCAAGCAGCAAGCAGTATAAGTATTGCAAGTCCTACATATAATTTTCTGTTAATTTTCAGTTTATTCATTGTCATAGTATTTTTTAACAATTTCCTTTGGATATTTAACTTTTGTGAGATATAAAGCATGTGCCGAAACCGATTTTCCGGCTGCACTCCGATTTTTTGCTTCAATCACATCGCAAATATACGATGCTGGTTTCGATTTGTCACTAATTTCCAATAATGTTCCGACAATTGCTCGCACCATATTACGTAAAAAGCGATCTGCCTGAATGGTGAAAATCAACTGTTCTCCTTGCATTTTCCATTCTGCTTTCATGATTTTGCAATTGTTGGTTTTATTGTCTGCATGCAGCTTTGCAAAGGAAGTGAAATCAGAATATTGAAATAAATACTGGCAGGCTTCGTTCATTAGTGCAATATCCGGAAGCTGGTTTTGAGACAAACTCAATCCCTGTAAAAACGGATTTTTCCCCTGATGGATGTGGTATTCATAGGTTCTTGATACGGCATTAAAACGGGCATGTGCATCCGTGAAAACCGGAAAACAGTCATAAACAGCAATGTCCTTGGGCAAAAAACGATTCAGCCGAAACATAAAGTTTTGTTGATGCAAATTGGTTTGTGCCGCATCGAAATGCAGATAAAATTGTTTCGCATGTACACCTGTATCCGTCCTCCCACAACCTACAACAGCAGTTTTTTCTTGCAGCAAAGTACTCAGCGCACTTTCCATAATTTCCTGCACAGAAACGGCATTCGGTTGAATTTGCCAACCGTGATAATTTCCGCCGTGATATGCCATTTTCAAAAAATACCGCTGCATGTGGCAAAATTAATAAAAATGTCATAATCCCCTTAGCATTGTGAAATTTAAGTAGAGACAGAAAGAAAAATTGTATGAAAATCAAAAAAAACAATGCAAATACATCCCAAAACATGTGGAATATTGTATAAAAAGTTCTACCTTTCGGAAGAAAACAGCTAAACTCGTTTGCAGATGCTTAATACATGGATGTATAAGATTATGTTGCAGGTTTTATGGAGGGAGTGTATGTGTAAACGAGTTGGTAAACAATTAAAAACACATTCCAGAAATGAAAGAAATTTATTAACGCATACATGATTATCTGGTGATTCATCCAATTAGATTTTGGGGTATAATTAGAGTCCGTCCATTTAGTCGGAGTCTGATTCATAAAGTTCGAGTTCAAGGTGTTATGCTGAGCTTGGCCGAAGTGCTTGTGAAGTATTTAAAATCAAGGAGTCAGCCAGCTGGCGGATCGACTGTTGTAAATACGAACATAACGAAGAAATCGGACTTTATGGACAGACTCTAAATAATATCTAAATACAAATTATTAATGTTCAAAACTATGCTACTTGCTCAGCCTACTCTGATTTAGTTATTAATGATTCAGAATTTTTCATTATTGCTTTAACTTTATCATTTTTCAGTTAATCAATCCAAAAAAGGCGATTCTCTTCATCACGCTTTATTTTTTTATTATCAAATAACCATTCAATAACTTTGATGAGTTTTTCTTGCGGATATTTACTTTTTTCAACGAGTTCATTTAATAAGAGCGGGTTTTCTTTAATCTTAACTTTTGTTTGTTCAAGAATCAGATCAAATTCATATTTACTTAATCCCAATTCATTTCGACGAAGACATACATCACATTGCCCGCAGCGGTTTGGATTTTTTTGTCCAAAATATTCAAGTAATATTTGGCTGCGACATTTTGCCATAGTATTGGCATAGTGTAAAACAGCGGATAGTCGTTTTTCAAAACGTGCTTTGCGTTCGCGATAATCTTTTCCGTCAATAAAAAGATGATCCTGCCCAACACGCGATTGCGTATAAATAATTAATGGTTTATTTTTACGTGGAATATAATCGATAACACTCAGTTTGGTTAAATGCTTTAAATATTCAACAATGACATTAACCTTTGTATTAGCGCGTTTTGCCAGTAAATCTTCTGAAATAGGTGTGAAATTTGTAAAAAGCCCTGTATATGATCTGAGTAGCAGTTTGATAAATGCGTCGTAGCCTTGATTAGCTACCTGAAATTTATATAAATCATCACGTTTAACTTTAAAGAGTATGCGGCTCGGATTATTTAGTTCATCGGTTAATTCAATATACGATTGTCTTTTAAGTACCTGCAAGCTGTGATAGGTTGTGTTTATGTCGATTTGAAATTTTTTTGAGAAATCGTAAATGTCAAAATCATATGCCATGCCTTCGCCAGCACCAACCGGTAATTGAAAATAATTTCCAAGTGCTTCATAGGTTCGCTTAATTTTGTCAACTGGCGGGAAACTAATCCCAATTCGTCGGGTTAATTTGGCTTCATCACTTTTATTGAATAATAATACCGCCCATGCTTTCTTTTCATCACGCCCACCGCGTCCAGCTTCCTGAAAATATGCCTCCAAGGTGTCTGGAAGATCGACATGAACAACCCAGCGTACGTTAGGTTTGTCAATTCCCATTCCAAAAGCATTGGTTGATACCATGATACGTATTTTGTCATTTTGCCAATCTTCTTGTTTTTTTTCTCTGATTTCTTTTGACAATCCTGCATGGTAAAAATCCGCTGAATGTCCGTATTTTCTTAAATATTCGGCAATTTGCTTGGTTTTATTTCGGCTCCTGACATAAACCACTGCCGATCCGGGAATGTTTTTTGCAATTTTCAATAATTCATAGCCCTTGTTTTCTGTTTCACGAACTACATAAGACAAATTTTTACGCTCAAAACTTTTTTTAAGAACATTCTTTGTTTTAAATTGTAATTTATCTTGAATGTCATCAACAACCTCAGGTGTCGCAGTGGCTGTAAGGGCAAGAATAGGGACATCTGGAATTAATTCCCTGATATTTGCAATTTCCAGATAAGAAGGACGAAAATCGTAACCCCATTGTGATATGCAATGTGATTCGTCAACCGCAATTAAATTCACATTCATTTGCTTGAGGCGCTCCCTGAATAGCTCTGTTTGCAGTCTCTCTGGTGATAAATATAGAAATTTGTAATTTCCGTTCATGGCATTGTTCAAAGCCATGTCCATTTCTGCTTTACTCATGCCAGAATAAATAGCAGCGGCTTTGATTTTGCGCTTGTGTAAATTAAAAACCTGATCTTTCATTAAAGCAATCAGTGGGGTGATGACTAAGCAGATTCCGTCGCGGGAAAGCGAAAAAACTTGAAAGGTTATTGACTTTCCACCACCAGTAGGCATCAATCCAAGTGTATCTTTACCGTCGGCAACCGACTGGATAATCTCTTCCTGCAAGTCTCTAAATGTGCTGAAACCCCAGTATTTTACAAGTATTTTTTGAAATTCATTCATGCCTATACAAAAATTTCATTTTAAATATAATTAAATTTAGATGACAAATAATTTTTTGTATTTTCGTGCATCATAAATATAACAAAAAAAATCATGTCATTAGTATCAAACAAAGTAATTTTTGAAGGACTAACATTTGATGATGTTTTATTGGTTCCTGCGTATTCTGAGGTAATGCCAAAATCGGTAAATATTATCAGTCGATTTTCGCGTAATATTATTGTGAAAACTCCTATTGTATCTGCTGCTATGGATACAGTAACTGAATCGAAAATGGCAATTGCAATTGCTCGTGAAGGTGGAATCGGTGTGATTCATAAAAATATGACAGTTCAGCAGCAAGCATTACATGTAAAACGCGTTAAACGTGCTGATAATGGAATGATTTATGACCCAATAATCATTACAAATGATGTAACAGTCGGAGAAGTATTGGATTTAATGCGCGAGAATAAAATTGGCGGTATCCCAGTTGTAGATAATTCTAGAAAATTGGTGGGGATTGTTACAAACCGTGATTTGCGCTTTCAGGAAGATTATAGTAAGCCGGTTCGGGAGGTAATGACTAGAGAAAATCTAATTACCATGAATCAGAATGAAAATCTTGAAAACGCAACCAGCTTACTTGAAAAGCATAAAATCGAAAAACTTCCTGTTGTTAATAGCAATTATGAACTGGTAGGATTGTTGACTTATAAAGATATTTTTAAAGCAAAAGATCGTCCGAACTCCTGTAAGGATGAGAAAGGTCGTTTGCGCGTAGCTGCCGCTGTTGGAACTTCAGGTGATACCTTTGAACGAATTAAAGCACTTGCTGAAGCGGAAGCTGATGCAATTGTGATTGACACTGCCCACGGGCATTCAACACCAGTAATTGGCGTATTGTCTTTTATTAAAGAAAAATATCCGCAGATTGACGTTGTTGTGGGGAATATTGCAACTGCAGATGCTGCGAAGTTTCTTGCTGAGCATGGCGCTGATGGTGTGAAAGTTGGAATTGGTCCGGGATCAATTTGTACAACGCGAATTATTGCAGGTGTTGGAATGCCACAATTGTCTGCTGTGTTTGAAGTTGCAGATGCATTGAAAGAAATGGATATTCCTGTTATCGCAGATGGAGGGTTGCGTTATTCCGGAGATATTGTAAAAGCAATTGCTGCTGGTGCATCAAGTGTGATGGCCGGAAGTTTATTTGCCGGAACAGAGGAGTCTCCTGGGGAAACAATCATTTATAATGCAAGAAAATTTAAATCGTATCGCGGAATGGGTTCGATTGAAGCCATGCAAAAAGGCTCAAAGGATAGATACTTCCAAGGAGATGAAACTGATGCTGCAAAACTTGTCCCAGAAGGGATTGCTGCCAGAGTTCCGTACAAAGGAACACTTACAGAAGTTATTTATCAACTTATTGGTGGCTTGAGAGCAGGAATGGGATATTGTGGATCAAAAGATATCTTTGCACACCAAAACGATGCAAAATTCGTTCGTATTACAAATTCTGGTATGATTGAAGGGCATCCTCATGATGTTTCAATTACACGAGAAGCACCAAATTATAGTAGAGAGTATTAAATTAATATTTTAAAATAATATATATATGAGACAGATTTTTATTAGCCTTATTTTGATTGCTTTCGGTGTGATAGCAATGGCACAAGAAAATTCTGATGTGATTATTGAAGTCGGAGATGAACAGGTATCAACTGCGGAGTTTTTGCATATTTATACCAAAAATAATAGACATCAAGAATTATCCTATTCGCTCGATTCATTGTCGGCCTATATGGATTTATTTGTGAATTTTAAATTGAAGGTTGTGGAAGCAAAATCAATGGGTTTAGATACGCTTAAAAGCTATCGCAGCGAGTTGAGAGGCTATCGTACCCAATTAGCACAGCCATATTTGACAGACAAATCGGTTGAAGATGAGTTGGTAAGAGAAGCATATGAGCGTTCGAAATATGACATTAACGCATCTCATATCTTATTTAAAATAGATCCCGAAGTTACTGGAAATGATACTTTGGAGATTTATAATGAAGCAAAAATGGTTCATCAAAAACTCTTGGATGGTGAGGATTTTACAACGCTTGCAAAAAAATATTCCGACGATGAATCTGTACGGTATAATAATGGGAATCTAGGATTTTTTACTGTTTTTGGTATGGTGTATCCTTTTGAAACTGCTGTCTATAATACAACACCAGGTGAAATTTCCGATATTGTTAGAACTCGATTTGGATACCATATTATTAAAGCGCAAGAAAAACGACCTGCAAAAGGAAGAATTCGTGTTGCTCATATTATGGTTTTATTACCTAAAGATGCAACTGAAGAACAAACTGCTCAAGCGATGGAACGTGTTGATATGATTCAGAAAAAATTGGATGCCGGGGAATCATTTGAGGAACTTGCTAAAGAATTTTCTGAAGATAGACGCTCAGGTCGTCAGGGTGGATTGTTGCCTTGGTTTGGAGTGGGTGGAAAAATGATTGCCGAGTTTGAAAATGTTGCCTTCCAACTCAATGACATAGGTGAGGTAAGTAATGCATTAAGAACGTCTTATGGATATCATTTTGTTAAACTCGTGGATAATGAACCAATTGGTAGTTTTGAAGAACAAAAAATGCAATTGAAAAATCGCATCTCAAATTCTGCCAGAGCATCACGATCAAAAACGGTGCTTGTTGACCGCTTAATTGATGAATATAATGCCGTTGTGCATGATGATGCATTGCAAGTTGTTTCTGAAATGGTAACTGATTCAATATTCTTTGGAAAATGGGATGCTACACCTGCCTATAAAATGAATGATGTTGTGTTTAGTTTTGCTGATAAGGAATATACTCAAGAAGATTTTGCACGGTATTTGACAAAATATAACCGAAAAACAGAGCCCAAAGTCTTAAAACACTTTGTTAATCAGAAATTTGAAGATTTTAAGGATAAGATGATATTGCTTTATGAAGAGAATAATTTAGAAAATAAGTATGATAAATTCAATTTTCTCATGAAAGAATATCATGATGGTATTTTACTTTTTGATGTGACAGACCGTAAGGTTTGGTCGAAAGCGGTTAAAGATACAGTCGGATTAGAGGCGTTTTATGAGAAAAATAAAGATAATTACCAATGGGATACCCGTTATGAGGTACATGTTTTAAATGCTGACGATAAAAAGTTGCGTAAAAAAATACGGAAACATATTAAGAAAAATCCGAAAACCGATTGGGTAGAGATTGATTCAATCTTTAATGCAAGTGATTCTGCAGCTGTGCAAAAAGAACACTGGACTGTTTATGAAGCTGGGGATAATCATTTTGCTGATGAACTCGCGAAGGAATACAGCAAAAAATTAGAGCGAAAAGGTCGTGTAATTACTTTAATGGACGATTCCAGAGTACTTGATATGCGTTTACGTAAGCCTGCAATAAAGAAACTCGAAGAGGCGCGCGGAGTGATTACCGCTGATTATCAGAACTATCTCGAAAAACAATGGATTAAATCGCTACATGAAAAATATAATGTGATAATTCATGAAGATGTGCTTGAAAAATTAGCTCAATAATGCGAAAAATTGGAAATGCCATAATTTTGGTTTTAAGTGTGTCTGTATTAATATTTTCATGCAAGTCTAAACCTGAACCTCCTGCTGATAATGTTGTCGTTATTGTGCATGATCGAAGTTTGTATTATTCAGATTTAGATGCTGTAATTCCATCTTATTTTGTTGCTGAGGATTCTGCAGAAATTGCAGATAATTATATTAGTAGTTGGGTGAACCATGAGTTGATCTATCATTATGCAAAGCAAAGATTGCGTGATACCATGGAAATACATCAGAAAATCCAGAATTATCGTCGTGAACTGTTTCGTTATGAAATGGAAAATCAGTATGTGAAATCAAACCTCGATTCAGCTTTTTCTGTCGATGAAGTCACAGGGTATTATACTGAACATCTTGGAGAGTACGAACTTGAGGAGCTTGCTGTTAAAGTTCATTACATTATTATGGATGCTGAAGTTGCAAGTTATTATTATGAAATGGATAAAGTGAGACGCTCATCACCGGGTAATATGGACTTACTTTATAATGCAGAAAAACGTTCTAATGTTCAAGTGTTTGAGCATACTGATTGGATTTATTTTTCTGATTTATTGGAAGAAATTAACGCAAACTTGACTTCTGAGATTGAATATGGATTGCAATTAGGATATTTTACAACGCTAGATGATGAAAATCGATATATTGTAAAAATAAATGATAAAAAAATGTCAGGAGATACTGTTCCTATGTCCTTGATATATTCAGATATTGAGAGAATTTTGTTGAATCAGAGACAGGCTGAACTATTGGATAATTTCGTAAATGATTTGTATCAGGATGCTAAAAGTAAGAAAAATATCGTTTATAAGGAAAATTAGTTTTATGCATAAAATGAAAAAAATATTAGTATTGTGCTTTGTCTTAATTGCAGGGCAAGGATTTTCACAACAATTAATTGATCAGATTGTAGCTGTGGTCGGAGATGAAATTATTCTTGAATCCGAAATTGAGGCACAAGCTATTCAGTTACGTAGTCAGGGATATGTTGGTAATCGCGATGTGAATTGTGAAGTCCTTGAGGAAATGTTGTTTCAGAAACTTTTGTTGCTGCAAGCTCAAGTCGATTCTATCGAAGTAACATATGCTGAAGTGGATGGGGAATTGTCTCGACGCTTGGGTGTATTTATTAATCAATTGGGTTCTGAACAAAAATTAGAGGAGTATTACGGGAAATCTATCAGTGATATTAAAAGTGAGTTTCGTGAAATGATTCGTGAGCAGTTGTTAACCCAACGTATGCAACAACAACTAACCGTTGATGTTAGTTTAACTCCCTCAGAGGTTAAAAAGTTCTTTAATAAAATACCTGAAGATAGCATCCCGTTTTTACCTGCAACTTATCAAATTAAGCAAATTGCAGTCTATCCGAAAGTCTCAGAAGAAGAGCGTGAGCGCTGTGAACGCGTAATTAATGAATATCGTGATCGAATAATTAACGGTGACGATTTTTCAACCTTAGCAGTGTTATATTCTGATGATCCAGGATCTTCTCCCGCAGGTGGTGAGTTGGGTTTTGTGTCACGTACTGATCTTGTTCCGGAATTTGCTGCTGCTGCTTTTAATTTACAATCGACAGATGATGTTTCCCGTGTGGTTGAAACAGAATTTGGATATCACATTTTGCAATTGATTGAGCGTCGTGGAAATCTCGTGAATGTACGTCACATTTTAGTTACACCGAAAACAGGTAGAAGCAGTGAAAATCAAGCAAAAGCTGACTTGGAATTAGTGCGTGAAAAGGTACTTGCCGATTCGCTTTCTTTTGAAGATGCTGCTGCTGAATATTCTGAAGACGAAATGTCTGCAAATAGTGGCGGTACAATGCAAAATATGCAAACCGGGAAAATATGGTTTAACGAAGATCAACTCGATCCGCTTGCAAAAGATGTATTGAAAAGATTAAAACCAGGTGAATTATCAAAAGTGATTAAAACCCGAGATATGCGCGGTAAAATGGTATATAAGTTTTTTAAATTAGAGCGTAAAATTGAAGCGCATCAAGCCAATTTGAAAGATGATTATCAGCGTTTTCAAGAAACAGCAATTGCAGAGAAAAAGCAAAAGAAAATACAAAGCTGGACAACCGAAACACTTGAAACAACATATGTGCGTGTCGATTCATCGTATGTGAATTGTAAATTTGAATATGCCGATTGGGCAAAATAGCCTTTTACGACCGACCCCATCTGTCAGGTCCCCAATGGTTTAACAAACTATATTTAGTATTTATCATCTGATTATACCAATGGCGACTCCACCTGTTATGTCCCCAATGGTTTAACAAACTATATTTAGCATTTATCACTAAATTTTACCAATGGCGACCTGACAGGTGGGGAAATAATATATTTTAACAAAATTTTAAGTTGATAATAATATGGCTTTTACAAATTCTTTCGTTCACTTTACGTAAATATTTTTTAAATTCGTACATCGAAAAAATTAAATAAATTATTATTATGGAGCAAACAGTTGATATTAAAGCACTAAACGAGAGAATTCATGCTGAAAGTGGATTCTTGGACATGCTTAACATGGAGATGGGCAAAGTTATTATTGGTCAAAAAGGATTGGTTGAAGGAATGCTCGTCGGGTTATTGTCAAATGGACATGTTTTATTAGAAGGAGTGCCAGGACTTGCAAAAACTTTGGCAATTAATACTTTGGCAAGTTCGATTGATGCAGGTTTTAGCAGAATTCAGTTTACTCCCGATCTTTTACCTGCAGATTTAGTGGGAACGCTGATTTATAGTCAGAAAAATGAAGAGTTTATCGTCAAAAAAGGACCGATATTTTCAAATTTTATTTTGGCTGATGAGATTAACAGAGCCCCTGCTAAAGTTCAATCTGCATTACTTGAAGCAATGCAGGAACGTCAGGTTACCATTGGTGAAAACACTTATAAACTTGAGGAGCCTTTTCTTGTGCTTGCAACACAAAATCCAATCGAACAGGAGGGAACCTATCCATTACCCGAAGCACAAGTTGACCGTTTCATGCTTAAGATAATTATCGATTATCCTAAAAAAGAAGAGGAAAGAATGGTGATTCGCCAAAATGTACAGGGAAAATTCCCTAAAGCATCACCGATTATTAGCCCAAAGGATATTTTGAAAGCCAGACAAGTGGTTCGTGATGTCTATATGGATGAAAAAATTGAAAACTATATCCTCGATATTGTTTTTGCAACTCGTTATCCCGAGCAATACGGTCTTAAAAGTATCAAACACATGATTTCCTTCGGTGGAAGCCCACGCGCAAGCATTAATTTGTCATTGGCATCAAAAGCATTTGCATTTATTAAACGCCGAGGATATGTGTTGCCGGAAGATGTTAGGGCAATGTGTCATAATGTTTTACGCCATCGTATTGGATTGACTTACGAAGCAGAAGCCGAAAATGTCGATGTTCAGGAAATCATCAGCGAAATCCTGAATAAAGTTGAAGTACCGTAACAGGGATTAGGTGTTAGGTGTTAGGTGTTAGGTGTTAGGTGTTAGGTGTTAGGTGTTAGGTGTTAGGTGTTTGAGGTTAGGTATCGATAAAGTTAAATACAATTAATAAATGGAATCTTTTAATGAAACATATAGACAGCGTTCATTTGATTTTGCAGTTCACATAGTGCAATATGCAATCAAATTACGAAAAGAAGGATTGCCATATGATTTATTTAGTCAGCTTCTTCGTGCCGGAACATCTTTCCCTGCAAATTTTCGTGCTGCAACACAGGCGAGATCAGATGCTGAGTATTATGCCAAACTTTGTATTGTTGTTGAGGAGTGTGATGAAACTGTTTTTTGGCTTGATTTATTTGAAAAATCATCTTTAGTTAAAACAGATGATACATTTTTTAATATGAGGAATGAAGCAAATGAAATGGTAAAAGTCTTTTCAAAAGTTAAAGGAAATGTTGGTAAGCGAATCGGGAATTCGTATTCGCTAAAGAATCCTGAATCATAGCCTTTAACTCTTAAACCCTGAAAACATGGATGCTAAAGAATTAATAAAGAAAGTACGAACCATAGAAATTAAAACACGGGGATTGTCGCGACAGATATTTGCCGGAGAGTATCATTCTGCCTTTAAAGGAAAAGGAATGGCTTTTAGCGAAGTACGCGAATATCAGGTTGGTGACCCGATAAAAGATATCGACTGGCATGTAACAGCTCGCTTTAATCATCCTTACGTAAAAGTGTTTGAGGAAGAGCGTGAAATGACCGTTGTCTTACTGGTTGACATGAGTGCTTCACTGCAATTCGGAACGACCGATAAAATGAAAAACGAATTGCTTGCTGAAATTTCTGCAGTGCTTTCATTTTCGGCAATTCATAATAATGATAAAATTGGAGTCATCTTTTTTACATCGCAGGTCGAGAAATTTATTCCACCCAAAAAGGGAAAAAAGCACATTCTCCGTATCATTCGTGAAATGCTTGATTTTGAGCCACAGCATACAGGAACCGATATTTCCGAAGCTCTGCGTTATCTGACAAACGCGTTGAAGAAACGTTGCACTGCTTTTCTTATATCTGATTTTAGAGATGATAATTATCTCGATGCATTGCGAATTGCCGGGAAAAAGCACGATTTAGTAGGGGTTCGCTTGTCGGATATCCGTGAAGAAACCTTACCGAATATTGGTTTGGTTCATATGCTTGATCCTGAAACTGGACAAACCCGATGGATTAATACATCCAATAAACGCATTCAAAAAACGTATCAGAAATATTGGCATGATTTACGCCGAAAAAGTGTAGAAAACCTGAAAAAATCAGGTGTGGATTTTGCTGAAATTCGCACCGATCAGGATTATGTAAAACCACTCATCGCATTATTTAAACGTCGTTGATATGAAGAAAATAAAACACATATTCTGGCTATTGCAGTTTTTTATGATGATAAGTCTTTCAGGCTTTTCACAGAAAGCAGTAATCACTATCTCAAAAGACAGTATTGTCATTGGAGACCAACTTAGCATGCAGCTTATGGTACCTGCTGATGCACCGGAAAATGTGCAGTTTCCGATGTATGATGATACACTTACTGAAGGTGTTTTTGTATTGAAAAGCAAGGATATTGCTTTTGATTCTGACAAAAAATTGGTTTCAAAGAAATATTTCATTGCCGCTTTTGAGGCTGGAACCTACCGTATTCCATCACAAAATGTACAAGTGGTTTCAGATACAGATACAACAATCTATCTTTCTGACGCTGTTGAATTTAATGTGAAACCAGCCGTGGTAGTTGATACTTTGCCGGTTGACACTGTCTATGCTAATAAATCTGGTGTGATAATTATGGGTCGTAATGGATTTGATGAAGAGATAGAGAAGCAAATTCCCGATTCAATTAAACAATCAATGTCTGCAGATAGCTTGGATATGCTGAAACAGCAAGTCAGACAGCAAATGATTAATCAATTTTCAGGACAAGTTTTTCGCATGAGCGAATTGCGTGCTGAAAAAGATATTCTTCAGATTGTTGACGCTCCTAAAAAACAGTTGTTTATTGTAAGCGACAAGTCCATACGCGAACAAATGCGAATTCCTGGTGCTTATGATACGGTTTTTGTGCAAGAGGCCGATGCGGTGGTTGCATCTCAAGCTTTATTTACCGTATATGATATTAAAGATATTCATGATGAATTTTATGAAACAAAATTCAATTTGAAAGAGCTGTTCTTCTATATCTGGGAATTTCTGAAAGCTAATTGGTGGTGGCTACTTGCGTTAATTGTACTTGTTTTGGCGGCAATTTATTATTTCCGATATTACAAAAAAGGGAAACCAGTTTTCCATGTGAAAGAAAAAGTGCAAGAGCCTGCTCATGTGATTGCTTTTAGAGAATTAGAGCGAATCCGAAATGAGAAATTGTGGTTGAAAAATCAAATCAAAGGTTTTTATACGGAATTAACGGATACCTTTAGAAAATACCTTGAAAATCGTTTTGATTTGCTCGCAATGGAAAAAACCAGTGCTGAAATTATGGATGATTTGAATAAAACAAAGTATCTTGAAGATGATTTGGTGATTAAGCTGCATGAAGTATTGCAACGAGCTGATTTTGTTAAGTTTGCAAAATCAATGCCGCTGCCTGACGAAAATGAAAAATCACTTAAGTTAATCTGGGAAATTGTTGATCGGTCTAAGCATATTGAGCTGACAGAATCTAATGAAATTGAGCAAAAAGAAAATGAATCAAAAAATCAAAAATCAAACAATTAATGCCTTATGTTTGGAATAGATGAATTTGCAAATAAAAACTTGCTTTGGCTGTTAACTACAATCATTCCTTTAGTTGTTTGGTATGTGCTATACCATCCGAAAATGGATGCCGTGTTGAAGACCTCAGGCCTTAAAGCATTTACAGGCATTCCTTCCTCAGCAAGAGTGGGTTTGCGACACATGCTTTTTGTATTACAAATGCTGGCTTTTGCGCTATTTGTTATCGCTTTGGCACGTCCTCAAAAATCAAATAGTTGGAAAACCGTTGATACGGAAGGAATTGATGTGATGATTGCGCTGGATATTAGTGGATCCATGTTGGCAGAGGATTTTAAGCCAAATCGGCTTGAGGCTGCAAAAGATGTGGCGATTGAGTTTATTGCAGATCGCCCGAATGATAGAATCGGATTGGTTATTTTTGCCGGAGAAAGCTTTACGCAATGTCCATTAACAACCAATCATAAAGAGCTTGTCCGATTATTTCGAGAAGTTGACTCTGAAATGCTTGCAGATGGAACAGCTATTGGAATGGGACTTGCAAGTGCTGTAAATCGATTGAAAGATAGCAAAGTGAGCTCTAAGGTTGTGATTTTACTTACGGATGGGATTAATAATTCTGGACAAATTTCACCGGAAACTGCTGCTGAAATTGCAAAAGCTTTTGATTTGAGAGTGTATTCCATTGGTGTCGGAAGCGAAGGAACAGCACCTTATCCAGTGCAAACGCCTTTTGGCACACAGTATCAAAATATGGAAGTAAAAATAGATGAATCCACTTTATCTGCAATCTCTGAAATGACAGGAGGTCAGTATTTTCGGGCAACCAATAATGAAAAGCTGAGAGATATTTATCAAGAAATAGATCAATTGGAAAAAACAATTATTCAAGAAAAGCAATATACACAAAAAGATGAGCGGTTTTTTTGGTTCTTATTTGCCGGAATTGCTTTGCTTATAGTGCAACTCATTTTACGTTATACCGTTTTTAGACAAATTCCATAGCTATGTTTCAATTTGAAAATACTGACATATTGTACTTTTTGTTGCTGATTCCTGTTTTTGTCGGCCTGTTTTGGTTAAGTCGCATAAGCTGGAAAAAGCGATTATCCAATTATGGCGATCTGGGAATTGTTAAACGTTTGCTGAAAAACTATTCAACAGAGCGTTCCATTTGGAAATTTGTGTTGGAGATGACCACCTTGGCACTGCTGATTTTTGCATTGGCAAATCCGCAATTCGGCTCTCGTTTGAAAGAAGTGAAACGCGAGGGCGTAGAAATTATGATTGCCCTTGATGTTTCTCGCTCGATGGAAGCCCGAGACATTAAGCCTAACCGATTGAGCAAAGCCAAACGCTCTGTCGAATTGTTTATGAATAAGCTGGATGGGGACATTGTCGGGATGGTTGTGTTTGCTGGTGAAGCTTACATTCAAATCCCAATGACTGACGACTATGCTTCGGCAAAAATGTATTTGTCAAATATTGATACCGATTTGGTGCCTGTGCAGGGAACTAATCTTGCCGATGCCATTGACATGTCAGTAAAAGCATTTTCTGAAGATCCCGAGTCGTCGAAAATAATTATGCTTATTTCTGATGGCGAAAATCATGAAGCAGATGCTGGCGAAGCTGCAGAACTTGCCGCAAATGATGGAGTCATTATCTATACGGTAGGAATGGGAACCCGAGAAGGAGCACCTATCCCTGCGGTAGGAGGAGGATTTTATCGAGATAAATCCGGTAATATTATCAGCTCAAAGCTCAATGAGAAAATCCTAAAAGAGATTGCTGAAAAATCCGACGGAAATTATATGTTGGCAGGAAAATCCGGTACTGGGCTCGATCATGTGCTTGATGAAATTTCTAAGCTCAATAAAACGGAACGCAGTGTGGAAACCTTTTCGGAGTTTGATGATCAGTATCAATATCCATTGGCATTGGCAATGCTGTTATTGATTGTTGAACTATTGATTCCGCGACGGAAAATTAAAAATGTAAAATCATCTTAAATTCCTGAATTATGAGATACAGAACAATTTTAATTATAATGCTTATTGGTCTGGCGACAAATCTCTCGGCTCAAGCTGACCGAAAATTCAACCGGAAAGCCATGAAAGCCCTTGAGGATGGACAATATAATGAGGCAATTTTGAATTATCAAAAAGCCCTGAAAGCAAATCCTGAACAGGCTGAATATCATAATAATCTTGGACATGCTCATTATCGTAATGAAAATTACGAGCATGCAGCAGAAGATTATCTGAAATTTATGGATAAACCGGGAGTGACAAAATCTGAACAATTTCATAATTTGGGAAATTCCTTTTTACAAGCTGGTGATTATGATAAAAGCATACAATCTTATATTGAATCTTTAAAACTTGATGCTGAAAGTGAGGATACAAAATACAATCTTTCGATGGCGCAAGCAATGCTGAGACAACAACAACAGCAGCAGCAACAACAGGAGCAAAATCAAGATCAAAATCAGGATGAAAAAAAGGAGCAGGATAAAAATAAGGAACAGGAGCAAAAATCTGATAAGGATAAGGAAGAGGAGCAAAATCAAAATCAAGAGCAGCAAGAACAAAATCAGCAACAGCAAAAAGAGGAGTTGTCAAAAGAAGATGCTGAGCGTATGCTAGAAGCCTTGCAAAAACGTGAAGAAGAATTGCAAGAAGATAAAAAGAAAAAAGCGAAAGTGCATAGCCGACAGCCCGAAAAAGATTGGTAAAATATTAAACGTGACCTTAGATTTTATTATCCTTAGGGGTTGTTAGTAAATAAGTTGGTCAGAATAGGCGATGTTATTTTTGCTATTAACTAGGTATAAAAAGCTGCGAATAGCCATGTTTATTTAAAGTTTTTATAATAAAGTTAAGAGCAAAAAGAACAAGCATAAATGCGTAACTTGTTTTTTTGCAACCCCTTAGTGAATTTTCCTTGACATTCTACTGCATATTGTATAATCTGTATTCTCTTTCGAAAGAAAAACAAGCTAACTGGTTAATAAATGCTATGTGTACTGATGAGAAAACCTATTTTTCGAATTCCGCACACACTGTGTGCATAATTCATTTTAGTCTATGAGTCAAATATCTAAATCATTCATACAAGCTGTCAAGTAAATTATTGTATAAGCACAACATAGTGCAGTTCGTGCGGTTAATTAGGAGCGAGTATAAATGTACTGGCAAATCGGTTGGCATATTGTAGAGGAAGAGCAGCAGGGCAAGAAGCGGGCGGATTACGGAAGTTTTCTCATTAAAAATTTATCTGAAGCGTTGGAAAAAGATTTAGCGAGTGGTTTTTCTATAAGGCAGTTGGAAACATGCAGGCAGTTTTACCATACTTCTCCAATTGCGCACACACTGCGTGCGCAATTGAATTGGACGCAATACAAATTACTTCTCTGCATAGATGATGAAGACAAACGCACTTATTACATTGAAGAAGCATGTAATAATAATTGGAGTACTCGTCAATTGGAGCGGCAAATTAATAGTCAGCTTTACGAGCGTTTGTTACTTAGTAATGATAAGGGAAAAATACTGGCAGTAGCCAAAAAAGAAGCCAAACTTGAAAGTCCTAAAGAAATTATCAAAGACCTCTATGGTTCTGGAGTTTTTAGGCTTGAAACCCAAGCAGCCTACTATGAAAAAGATTTGGAAAATGCGCTCATTACCAATATGCAAAGCTTTTTGCTAGAATTGGGTAATGGCTTTTCTTTTGTGGCACGGCAAAAACGCATTCAGATAGAAGACGATGAGTTTTTTGTGGATTTGGTCTTATATAACAGGCTCATGCGCTGCTTTGTAATTGTTGAAATTAAAACACACAAACTTTCTCATCAAGATTTAGGACAGCTACAGATGTATGTAAATTATTACGATCGTACAGATAAACAAAAAGATGAAAATCCAACTATTGGGATTCTACTTTGTACCGATAAAAACAATACTATGATTGAATATGCTTTGCCGGAAAATAACACACAAATTCTATCCAGTAAATATTAATTGTACTTATCGAAGAAAGAGGATATAGAGAATAATTTGAAAAAAATTATAGAGCATGAGTAGGTTATACCATTTATTAATAAAAATTGCAAGTATAATGCCGATGTAGATTCAGTGCCGATAGGCGTAGCATATCGGTAGTTTTGAATCACAATTGGTATAAGAATTCTTTTCCCAAAAAACTTGTAGTTACACCAAGAATATATGCTTAAGCCTACCTCCCAACAGAAATTTTTCCTTGAAAAGTGGCTGTTTCGCTTTGGTAAACATATAAATACAATCCGTTTTTGAGGCTTGAAATTGATATGTTTTCTTGCGCATTGTTAAGCTTGGTTTCTGAAAGTTTTTTCCCGTGCAGTGTGAAAATCTGAAATGTACCTTGGCTGTGATTTCCGCGTTGAATTGTTAATACATCCTGAGCGGGATTCGGATATACCACAAAATCTGATTTAGAAATGATTTCAGAAGCTACTGGCTGCGGAATCAGTCCTAAAATCTTGAAATTATCAAAATAAAAGCCTTTTCGAGTGTTGTTTTGATCCGATTTAAAGCGAAATTTCACTTGAATGGTTTCTCCGAGATAATCGACGAGCGAAATTTCTTCAAAAACCCATCCTTGCGTGAAATTGTGATAAACCGGTTCACCTTCTTCTTCATCGTCAGAGCCGATTGTTGTATGGCGTCCGCAAAGCGCTTCCCAATTATCTCCTCCATCATTTGACACAAAAAATTGAACCCAATCGTAATTGTTTTCTATATCATATTTTGTGTAAAACTGTACCACTGCATGGCTATATTCGCTAAGATCAAAATTTTGAGTGGGACTGATTTCTGAAGTTTGTAATGAACCGTAATTTTCGTCTGGAGATTCTGTAATGGAATAATTCCCAGAATAGGTTTCTTCACTGCAAATACCCCAATCATCAGCATCCCAGTTTGTCATGCTTTCACAATCATCCGTAAAGAGAATGTCCACATTGCCAAAATATTTGTAAATTGTATCGCGATAAACATAATTTCCATTGTCAATATTAATAACATATGCTATACTTTCTCCTGAAGTTGCCGTAATGGTATAAGCAATGGAATCACTGTGAAAATCCATTAATTCCATTTCAGGCGTCATGCGTTCATCTCCAAAACTAATGTTATCGGTAAGTGCTGTCATTGAAACAGTAAAAACAGAGGGCGCACTTAATCCAACGGCTTGAATTTTATAATTAAGATGTCCGGTGCTTTGCGATAAAATGTCAGATTCCATATCTGTAAAATCTGTATAATGACCGGCATAATGTGCCAATTCCAAATTCATTCGGATTGTTCCAAGGCAAATGTCAATAATTCTGTCAGGACTTGGCCAAAATCCATCATCTCCATTGCCGCATTCGCCTGTTAAACTGATGATTTTATTTTTGGTATCTGTTTCTCCATATCCCCAGTCATCAGCATCACCGTTGCTTTGATATCCATAGGTTTCATAACAGGTTCCAAAGCGATAGTGATTTTCTTTTGTCATGTCTTTTGATAATAAATCGTAAAAGGTTGAATCATTAGTATTGTGACTTTCGTAATTCCACGGATAAATCAGCATTTCGCCGTATGTATGCCAATTCAAATCGAGCAAGATATTATGAGATTCCAAAAAATCTTTGACAGCCTGAGTTTCCGGCTCTGAAAAGGCAGAATCGCCTCTATGCCAAGGATGCTGCCCAATGTCACTGGAGCCAATTCCATCCCAAGCAAAGGCATAATCGTAATTGCGATTTAAGTCAACACCATATCCGGCAAGCCAACCCTCATTCTCTCGTCGGTTTTTACGCCACAAACCACCACCATCAGGATTTTCATTTTCGTTATAAACATATCCATCCGGATTAATGACTGGGATGAAATACAATTCTGTATTGTCAACAATGTACTGCACTTCAGCATTTGTTTCGTAATTTTCAAGCAAATAATACATGTAAAAAATTAACTGCTGAATGGATGCTGGTTCTTGTGAGTGGTGAATCGCGGTGTAAAGTGCTTGTGGCTCATCTTCACTCATGCTTGGGTTATCCGAAATTTTTAAATAATAAATAGGACGTCCTTCAATGGATTCGTGGGATTCAATTTGCGTTTTACTTGTAATAATTTCCGGAAAAAGATTCGCCATATTATCTAGCTCGGCTAATACTTCGGAGTAGGTGTAATATCCGCCCATGCTGCCTTGTGAAAAGTTTTCGGGGACAGGATAATCTTCCACGTCGCCAAAACAAGGATGCACATTTTGTATTCGGGTTGATTTCCGTTGCGGGTTTTTATAAAATGATTCCAAATCGTCAATTTCTATTTGATAGGGAATATTGGATTGATTTAATTTTTCAATATCTGATGCATGCAATACTCCCTCAAAAGTTCCTGATTTTTTTAAAAAACCATGCACTGGCTGGATGTCATGTTGTTGAAATAATTCAAATCCGGTTTGTCCTGTTTCAACTGTCGCTTTGATGTGATTATCTTGTGCAAGACTTATCGCGCTGATAGAAAGCGTAATAAATAGTGATATGAGTTTGTTCATAATATATCGGCTTGTTTGATGTCGGAAAGATAATAAAGAAATTATTAAATAGAAAGCCGTTAATGTTAAGTTCTGCCATTTAAGACAAATTTTGTGTCGAAACAGACAGATTATGGGTTTTCCTTCAGCATTTGAATTGAGCCCTTGTAAAAAATAAAAGCTGCAACTGCCATGAGCGTATGGGATGCATCTAAGTAATTAAACCAAATGTCGATGCTCCATTCCTGCAAATAAATAATGGATGAAACTACCGCAAAAGCTACTGCTCCAATAAAGATTTTGCTGGCTTTACTTTTGCTTTTCCAGTACGTGTAAACAGAGTATGAGCCAACAATAAACATAATTCCATAAGCGGAATGAATTTCCACGAAACGAAAATTTAATGATACGAAAGTCAATGTCATGAAAGTGAGTAATTCTGTAATATTTACCCATTTAAAAATCGTAATGGCTTTAGGAGTGGTAATTTTTACGGCATGTTCAATGGCCGCACGTTCTATCAGCATAACTGCAAGCATACTGCTAATCCAGCCTGGGAGTTTCCATGCAAAACTAAAGGCATATAAAAATCCGTGCCCAATTACGCCACCAATAAAGGTTGCAATTCCCATTCCCATGAAGTAAAGTAAAAGATAGGTTTTAATTCGGTGCTGAGACGGAATCCTCATCAAGCGAAAAAATGCATAAAAACAAACAATAGCAACCAATACATCTGTCGCTGTTGTAATCGGTTGGTCAATTCGTATTCCGAATGGAAAAATCGAGGGTTGTTGTGCTAATATCATCATAAAATTAAAACTTTAGCTTGCTATTTTTTCGGTTCGTTAATTTAACAAAATAATTGCAGCTTTGATTAATCTTCTATTTTTTTTGTTTTTATGAATAATGCAGGCTAAATCTCAGTGTTTTGAAAATATTAACAATAATTCTATAATTTTATAATTTGTCGTATCGTCGTTTTATTTTCACCCTTAATTCGAATAATGTATATGCCTTTTTTAAATTCAGAGAACACAAGGGATGCATTGTTTCCCTTCGGTTTTTTTTCTATGAGAAGGGCTCCATTCGTGTCAAAAACTTGAATCGATTGAATCGAATACTCACTTAATACATGCAATAAATCGTGCACCGGATTTGGGAAGATAGAGAGAGTTAAAGTCTCATTCATGGGTGAGTGTAATCCTAATCCGAGGTACAATTTCGTGCCTATAGGTCTGTGGTCGGATAAATTGCTATCATATGCCCACCAACTTGAAAAGACATCATCAACTTTAATTACTTCACAGCTAGAGGCCGGATGATTTGCAATACTAAATAAATTGTTATTAATTAAAATATGATCAAGATGAGATGGCCAGCTTGGATATGACCAGTTTGTGTCATCACCATTGGCAATATCCATATCTTCAAATCTATAGTTGCTATCATCAATGAAATTCTGGAATACATTGTTGGAGACATTATCATTAAGCTCATCATTGAAATCTCCCACAAGGATTACTCTGCTGCTGCTTAAATTATCATCTACATAATTCATAAGTAAGTTGCAGGCTAAGTACCGGCGATATTCTTCATCTTCCTCATTATTCATATCTAAATCGCCATCTCCACAACATTTTAAATGATTGTTGATAAGCGTGTAATTCTGTTCCATACTCGTGAAATTAATCAAAAAAGGAGAACGAGGGAAGGCGTTCCAGTATGATGATGAGGTGTATATCTCATGAATGGTTGCGTTTTGAATGATTGCAGGTTTATAAACGATGACAAGTGACGTATAATACCAATGGCCAATGCTGTATTCATATTGCGGCATATCATTGATAATATCAATAAATTCAGTAGTGTCTCCAATTTCTTGAAATGCATAAATGTCAGCATCCAGAGCTTCAATTGCTTGCGATAAGTAATCAATGCTAGTGCTTTCGTTCTTTGGGAAATTTTCAACATTCCAACTGATGATATCAAGTGTACTGTCTGTACCATAGGTTAAATTGTCAAAGTTTTGAGACAAAAGTTGCAGACTAATAATTGATAAGCCGAATATAAATAGTTTACGCATAATTCAATATTTGTGTGACAAAGTTACGAAAAGAAAGCATATAATATTAATGAGATTTTGTTTCGTACTTTATTTGTAAATTTGTTAGTGAAGATGAAAATCTCCTAATTTCCCAATCCTTGTCTTTGCCAGCAGTCGGCCTGTGCGACTACCGGCGTAACAGGCAGGCTTTGGCGGATTTCAAACGGTTGAATTGTGCTAAACCGTTAACAGATTTCTCAGTCACTCCACTTCGTTACGCTCCATCGAAATGATATTTTTGGAAGTTTTGGGGAGGAAAAAAGGGCGATGACAAAAAGTCAAATTAAGCAGAGTGTCATCTACCTTTTCCCCATCCCGTAAGGCATGGCGGTTATTTCGAGCCGCTAGCCAGTGGTGAGAAATCTGTGAGAAGAAAGTACCAAATACGTGAAACAATATTTTTGTAAGAGACGAAGGAACGCAACGAAAATATAATGTTGAACCATCCCGCTGTATAGCGGGATACCAAATTCAAAATTTAAAAATTCA
>JAYEFQ010000128.1:0-35689 GCA_034658655.1 Bacteroidota bacterium | reverse complement strand
CCAATCTAAAATCCGGAAATTACATCCTCTATTCACCACAACTTTCTGAAAAGAAACAATTTGTTGTAAAACGATAAAACTTTTAAAATTCTATGTCATTTCAACTTCTCTGAAGCATTATACTTTGAGGAAGTTGTTTTTTCAACCCCTAACACTCCACATCTTTAGAGAATAGGTGTCTGTAAAAGCCAGAAGAACAAAGACATATGTGTAATTTCAACAATAATTCGATTACGTATTTACACAATATTCTGTTTTTTTTTAATGTATGGGAATCAGGATTTTAAATAAGGCTATTCGTAAAAAAAATTCAGTATATAAGGAATCCTTACTAACTCATCACTCACACTCAAAACTGAAGTCGAACATAAGATTACAATTTTAATGAAAAAGTTAGTTTGAGTTCCAGTGCGAGTATTCAGGGATAAAAACAGTTTTAATTAAGAATGTTTAGCTGTAAACACAAACTCCACACTCATTACTCCTCTACACTCATCACTCACACTCAAAACTGCACCTCCTCTACACTCATCACTCGCACTCAAAACTGAATACTCACACTCAAAACTATTTTGTGATCCCGGAGAGGCTCGAACTCTCGACCCGCAGATTAAGAGTCTGCTGCTCTGCCAACTGAGCTACAGGACCAATTGTGATGCAAAAGTAAGAAAAAATTCGTTTGCTTATTCAATTGTTGTGGATTTACTTGATAATTTTTAATTGACAACTTTAATTGTTTCGTTTTCATGCGTTTCAATGGCTTGAATCATAGAAAATTAAAAAATCTTTCAAATCTTTATGCAGTAAATTAAAAATACTTATCTTTGCAGCACTAATTTGCGGATGTGGCGAAATTGGTAGACGCGCTAGACTTAGGATCTGGTGCCGCAAGGCGTGGGGGTTCGAGTCCCTTCATCCGTACAATATTTAACCGCTTTTGCCCAATTTTCCGAGTGGGGAAAAGCGGTTTTTTTGAAATTGATAATGTTTAAAAGATCAGGAATGAAAGTTACAAAAGATCAAATTGATGACCTGAATGCAGTCATTACAGTAAATGTTGAAAAAACTGATTATCAGGATAAAGTAAACGATGTGCTAAAAGACTATCGGAAAAAAGCAAATGTAGATGGCTTTAGACCCGGGAAAGCACCAATGGGACTTGTGAAAAAAATGTACGGAAAAGCAATCCTTATGGATGAAGTCAATAATCTGATTTCAGAAGGCTTAACCGATTATATGAAAAATGAGGACTTGCAAATCCTTGGCGAACCTATGCCAAATGAAGATCAGCACTCCATCGATTTTGATAAAGAAGACGATTTTTCATTCAAGTTCGATATCGGGATGTCAAGTCCGATTGAAGTGAATATGACAAAACGTGAAAAACTTCCTTATTATAAAATTAAAGCTGACGAAACACTCATTGATGAGTATATAGAATCATACGCTAAAAACTTTGGCGAAATGACAGATGCTGAAGTTTCTGATGAGGAAAGTTTTATTATTGCAAAAGTTATGCAACTTGATGCTGAAAACAAACCAATGGAAGACGGAATTGTCAACGAAGAAGCGAAACTTTCTGTTGCTTTGGCTAAGGATGATGATGCAAAAGCAGCGCTTATCGGATTAAAAGCCGATGATATCATTACCCTAAACCTTTGGAATGCATTCCCGAATGAAGTTGAAGTAGCTGGTTTGCTGAAAATTGAAAAAGAAGAAGTAGAAGCATTAGAAGATGTGAATTTCCAGATTACTGTGCATGAAATTCAATCATTCTCTGAGGCTGAAATTGACCAGAAACTTTGGGATAAAGTCTTTAAAGAAGGGGAAGTAACAAACATGGAAACTTTCCGCGAAAAGATTGCAGCACAAGCTGAAGGTGGTTTCGGCGATCAATCTGAAACCAAACTGTTGATAGATGCCAAAGAAAAACTCATTAGTAAAGTAGATCCTAAATTGCCAGAAGATTTCTTGAAACGTTGGGTGAAAGCCAATAATCGTGAAATTACCGAAGAGCAGATTGAAAACGAATGGAATCTCTTCTTAAATGACATGAAATGGCAAATTATCAGCAACCAATTGGCAAAAGAAAATGAGATAAAAGTTGATGATGACGAAATGCTTGAAGGTGCTAAAGCATTTGCTAGCGCGCAGTTTCAACAATATGGAATGGGACAAGTTCCCGATGAATATCTCGAAAATTACGCATCAGAAATTCTGAAAAAAGAAGAAGAAACCAGACGAATTGCAGATCAGGTAATGGAGAAAAAATTGCTTAAAATTATCCGCGAAAGCATGAAAGTTGAGGAAAAAGAAGTGAGTTGGGAAGAATTCAAAGAACTATTTGAAGACAAAAATTAATCACTATGAATAAGAAAAACGAATTTTATAAATACGCTACGGGTCATCTCGGGTTGAATTCTCAGGCGATGGATGATTATGCAAAGATTACATCCAGCTATATTTCTCCCACAATTATTGAGGAGCGCCGGATGAACATTGCAACAATGGACGTATTTTCACGCCTGATGATGGATAGAATCATCTTTTTGGGCTTACCAATTGATGATTATGTCGCGAACATCATTCAGGCACAATTGCTTTTCCTTGAATCAAGTGATCCAGATAAAGACATTCAGATTTATTTCAACACGCCAGGTGGCTCAGTGCATGCAGGTCTAGGTATTTATGATACCATGCAATATATAAGTTCAGATATTGCAACAATTTGTACCGGAATGGCTGCTTCTATGGGAGCCGTTTTGCTTTGTGCAGGCACCTTTGGTAAACGTACCGCTTTGGAGCATTCTCGTGTCATGATTCATCAACCGATGGGAGGCACTTCAGGGCAAGCATCAGATATTGAAATTACCACAAGAGAAATTCTTAAATTACGGAAAGAATTGTATGAAATTATCGCAAAACACTCCGGAAAAACTATAAAAACTGTTGAAAAAGACTCTGATAGAGATTTCTGGATGACAGCAAAAGAAGCAAAAGATTACGGAATGATTGACGAGGTGCTTTCTCGGAAAAACAATAAATAAACAAAGGAATTTAGCAAATGTCAGAAAAAGATAAATGTTCCTTTTGCGGACGCCCTAGAGATCAGGTAGAGATGTTGATTCAAGGTACGGATGGATTCATTTGTAATGAATGTGTCGTTCGTGGAATGGAAATTGTTAAAGAGGAATTGAGCGAAGCGGAAACCTTTGACCCCGAATTGCTAAAACACAATAAGCCTGCTGATATCAAACGATTTCTTGAGCAATATGTCATTGACCAAGAAATTGCAAAACGTTCTATGTCAGTAGCAGTTTACAATCACTACAAACGCTTGAGTAATCCGCTTGGAGATGAAGAAGGTGTGGAGATTGAAAAATCTAACATTATTCTTATTGGTCCTACAGGTACAGGGAAAACCTTGATGGCACGTACTATTGCCAAAATGTTGAATGTCCCGTTTACTATCGTTGATGCAACTGTGCTTACCGAAGCTGGTTATGTGGGAGAAGATGTGGAAAGCATTTTAACACGTTTGTTGCAATCTGCTGATTATGATGTGCAAGCTGCCGAAAAAGGCATTGTGTTTATTGATGAAATTGATAAAATCGCTCGTAAAGGAGATAATCCTTCAATAACCCGCGATGTTTCCGGAGAAGGCGTACAACAAGCAATTTTGAAACTTTTGGAAGGCTCTATTGTGAATGTTCCCCCTCAAGGTGGACGAAAACATCCCGAGCAGCGTATGATTCCGGTAAACACAAAAAACATTCTCTTTTTGGTTGGAGGAGCATTTGAAGGTATTGAACGGAATATCGCCAATCGTTTAAATACAAAAGTGGTTGGTTACGGAACACAAGAAAAACGTGACAGTATTGATAAGGAAAACATAATTCAATATGTAACAGCTCAGGATTTGCGCGCTTATGGATTAATCCCTGAGATTATCGGACGACTTCCGGTGGTTACGTATTTGAATAATCTTTCAAAAAAAGCGTTGCGCAGAATTCTTACCGAGCCAAAAAATGCTTTGATAAAACAATATACTCACCTCTTTAAAATTGATGGCATTGAGTTTACTGTCGAGCCTAAAGCCTTAGATTATATTGTTGATGTCTCTTATGATAATAAACTTGGAGCCAGATCCCTACGTGGTATTTGTGAGGTGATTCTTACCGATGCCATGTTTGATTTACCTTCTCAGGCAAAAAAGAAATTTGTGTTAACCGAAAAGCTTGCCAAAGAAAAACTTTCAAAAATCCATGTGGATCAATTAAGAAAATAGTTCAAGCACAATTAAATATTGAAAAAGGGGGTGTGCACACTCCCTTTTTTATTGAACAATTTTTAAAATAATTGGTTAAAACTTTTGGATATGACGTGAAAAACTTTTTTGCAGTTTACAAAAGTAATATATTAATATGATACTCAAGCAAATAAAACAAAAATTTTATGGATTTTGTTTGTTTTTATGTTTTGTAACAGATATTTTTGCCAATTCAAAATTGAAAACTTAAGATTATAAATAAATATTTAAACTATGAAAAAACTGTTTTATGCCTTATTGGCAACCATTGCGCTGCCTACGCTAACAATGGCGAGCGAGGCCGATTTGAAAGTTCCTGATTTGGGAAAAAGTATTTCAGTACTTGGAGATGGACACAGCTTATTAATGTGGGGTCTGCTAATTGTAGGTTTTGGATTTGCTTTTGGACTTTGGCAATTTACGCGAATACGCAAAATGGAAGCGCATAAGTCTATGTTGAACATTGGAAAAATAATTTATGCGACAAGTAAAACTTACCTTCGTCAACAAGGGAAATTTCTTTTAATTTTGCTCGCCATTATTGGGTCAGTAATTGGCTTTTACTTTGGTTTTCTCAGCGAACCTGCTGCAACAATGGAAACAGTGAGCGAAAATGGTGATACGATAGATCCACTTATTTCTCGAGGTGGATTTGTAATAAATGTATTAATCTGGACAATACTCGGTATTGTTGGATCATATTCAGTTGCTTGGTACGGTATCCGTGTAAATACGCTTGCAAATGCCAGAACATCTTTTGCATCGCTTCGTGCCAAACCCTGGAATGTTGTAAATATTCCTTTGCGAGCTGGTATGAGTGTTGGTGTATTGCTGATTACTGTTGAATTACTTATGATGCTTGTAATCTTACTTTTCGTTCCGGGAGAACTTGCAGGAGCCTGTTTTATCGGATTTGCGATTGGTGAATCTCTTGGAGCATCTGCCCTGCGTATTGCCGGTGGTATTTTTACTAAAATTGCGGATATTGGTGCCGATTTAATGAAAATCGTTTTCAATATCGGAGAAGATGACCCACGTAACCCTGGAGTAATTGCTGATTGTACTGGTGACAATGCTGGTGATTCTGTTGGACCAACTGCTGATGGTTTTGAAACTTATGGTGTAACTGGTGTTGCATTGATTTCTTTCATCATTTTGGGTGTTCTCAATGTTGATTTTCAGGCTTCATTCATTGTCTGGATTTTTGCAATGCGCCTTATGATGCTGATGACATCTATCATTGCGTATTGGATTAACAATGCAATTTCCATTGCAAAATATAAAAATGCTGATAAATTTAATTTTGAAAATCCACTAACTTCACTTGTGTGGATATCATCTTTTATTTCAATTGCTGCAACTTATATTGTATCCTATTTCATGATTAATACAATTGATGGACTCGGTGGTGATGCCGGTAATGGTCTATGGTGGAAACTTGCATCAATTATTTCTGTCGGAACACTTGCTGCTGCATTAATTCCGGAACTGACAAAAGCATTTACTTCATCAAAATCACGTCATGTGAAAGAGGTGGTTAAGGCCTCACAAGAGGGTGGAGCATCTTTGAATATTTTATCAGGAATGGTAGCCGGTAATTTTGCTGCATTCTGGAAAGGAATATTAATTGCCACACTGATGTTTGTTGCATTTTTTATCTCTTTACAGGGATTAGACGCATTTATGGTTTATCCTTCAATTTTTGCTTTTGGTTTAGTTGCCTTTGGTTTCCTCGGAATGGGACCGGTAACAATCGCTGTAGATTCATATGGCCCTGTAACTGATAATGCACAATCTGTATTTGAATTATCACGTATTGAGCATATTGACGGAATTGAAGAGGAAATTGAAAGAGATTACGGTTTTAAACCGGATTTTGTGAAAGGAAAACATTTCCTCGAAGAAAATGACTCTGCCGGAAATACATTTAAAGCAACTGCTAAACCAGTACTTATCGGAACCGCTGTGATTGGCGCAACGACAATGATATTCTCAATTATTCTCATATTGAAAAACTTCGGAATGCTCAATATTTCCTTAACGGATGCACCTGTTATCTTAGGATTTATTACCGGTGGTGCTGTGATTTATTGGTTCTCAGGAGCATCTATGCAAGCCGTTACAACCGGAGCATATCGTGCCGTAGAGTTTATTAAAAAGAACATTAATCTTGATAAAGACGAAGCGGATCTACAAGATTCGATTGAAGTGGTGAAAATTTGTACAAAATACGCTCAATCTGGAATGTGGAATATTTTTATTGTAGTTCTAACACTTACTTTATCATTTGCATTCCTTGACCCAAACTTCTTCGTTGCATATTTGATTTCAATTGCCGTATTCGGACTTTTCCAAGCCCTTTATATGGCAAATGCCGGTGGAGCCTGGGATAATGCCAAAAAAGTGGTTGAAGTTGATATGAAAGAAAAAAATACGCCATTGCACGAGGCGACTATCGTTGGTGATACGGTTGGAGATCCTTATAAAGATACAACCTCTGTGGCATTGAATCCGGTTATTAAATTTTCAACATTGTTTGGATTACTTGCTGCTGAAATCTCTGTGGAGATGATTCGGCAAGGAAATCAAACCATTGCACAGATTATTGGTGTCGGTTTCCTCTTAGTAGGACTAATCTTTGTATATCGATCATTTTACGGACAACGAATTAAATCTGGAAAAGTAAAAACTGAAGACGTTAAATTATAATAATTCTACATAACATGTAGTAATTTAGAAAGGGATTCTGAACAACAGAATCCCTTTTTTTTGTATATTTACACATTATACTACGAATATTAATGATAATATCGGAATTTTTGATTTTAAAAAAGTATAACTTGCAATTTGTTTATATGTTGTATTTTAGTTTTCAGAAGTTGGAAATTTATCAGATTTCAAAAAAGTTGGTAAAGGATATTTATAAGTTAAGCAATTCTTTCCCCTCAGATGAAAAGTATGCTCTTGTACAGCAAATAAATAGAGCAGCTGTATCAATTGCATCTAATATTGCAGAAGGAACAAGCAGGAATGGTCGCCAAGAGAAAATACACTTTATTAATATATCGTATAGCGCATTAATGGAGGTTGTTTGTCAAACAGAGATAGCTTTTGAATTAGGATACCTAACGAAGGATGCATTTGAAAATATTTCAAAAAAGGCAAAAAAACTAGCTGTAAAAATAAGCAACTATATTTTAACAAATTTAAACTATATTTCAACAACATTTTAAACAACATTTTAAACAATGAAAAATATAAAAATCTTATTTGTAGCTTTTTTACTAGTGCTGGCATCTAATAATGTTTTAGCTCAACGACCTGCGATTGCCCCTAATTTTGGACTTACCGATTCAACAGGACAAACTCATTTTCTTCACGAAGACATTCTCGATCAAGGAAAAACCGCTGTTCTTATCATCTTTTCTGTTACTTGTCAATCGTGTTGGGAAAATGTTCCCAATGCTAATAATTGGTACACTACGCATGGTGAAAATCAGGAAGATGTAGTTATTTGGGGTATTGAAATTTCCGAAGCTACTGACTACAATGCAGTTGGAGACTTTGCATCGGATTATGGAACACTTTATCCGCTTTTCAATCTTAATGAGCAGGATTCTGTGTGTGACTTAATGAATATTACTTATACTCCATATTATTTTGTCATATGCTCCGATGGCAGTTATAGAAACTTTGATGTTAATGATGTTCCTCAGGCAATCGGTTCTTGCCTTGAAATGGTTGGGGTGGATGATGAGTCTGTACCTGAACCTGAATTGTTTGTGCAAAATCAGCAATTGCTGCTTCGCCAGGGATCAATCGACGATTATCAGCTTACTGTGTTTAGTTTAGATGGTCGAGTTGTGAAAAAAGCTCTGATACGAAAAAACGAAGCATTATCTTTAAGTGTCCCTTCTGGGATGTATATTTACCAATTGAAAAATCAGAAAACGGAATCAATTTTTACTGGACGGCTTTTATTTTAATCTCTTAGAACAAGGATTTCGATAATAGTTTAATAAAACTCGATAGAATCACTTATATTTGTGTTATACCATTTTAAAATCAAAAATGCCGGTATAATGCCGATGTAGATTCAACACCGATAGGCGAAACAAAGCGTAGCATATCGGTAGTTTTGAATCACAATCGGTGTTATGAGTAGATATGATATCATTCTAAATAAAATAATGTTTGTTTTTAGAGTGGGATAAATAAAACCTCAAATAATTACCCTTGATTTATTACAAAAATTAAACGTAATTACCCATGATTTGTTACAAATTATGACTATATTTACACCATAAATATTACAAAAATGAAATTAAAACGCTCTGCATATCAGAAATTACTGAATTGGAAAAAATCAGATATACGCAAGCCTTTATTGATTAGAGGAGCACGTCAGGTGGGAAAAACAAGTCTTGTCAGGATGTTTTCAAAAGAATTCACAAATTACGCAGAATTAAATCTTGAAAAATCTTCAGACAGGAAATACTTTGAAACGGATGATACGCATAAGCTTATTAATGGTATTTTCCTAAAAAATGACATTATTGATGACGGAAAGCCTGTTTTGATTTTTATTGATGAAATACAAGCATGTCCTGCTGCGATAAAACAATTACGCTTCATATATGAACAACGCCCCGATATATATGTGATTGCAGCCGGTTCATTATTGGAATTTGCTCTTAAAAAGATTCCCCATTTTCCCGTAGGCAGAATACAATACCTGTACTTATTTCCAATGAATTTTTCAGAATTTTTATTTGCCAGGGGAAATAAGGCCTTATCAGAAGCGTATCATTCTGTACCTGTCCCTGAATATGCTCATGATACACTACTTGCTGAATTTCATGAATATGCAATGATAGGCGGTATGCCGGAAATAGTAGCTGTGTACCTTCAAAAAAAGAATCTTACGTTGCTAAAAGAATTGTTTTCGGGATTGTGGCAATCATACACAGATGATGTGGAAAAATATGCTTCAAATAACACACAACGTCAGGTAATAAGGCATGCTATTGATACAGCCCCTTATGAACACGGCAGAATAAAATTTGAAAAGTTTGGAAAATCAAATTACAGGTCGCGTGAAATGGGAGAAGCATTCAGGGCTTTGGATATGGCACGAATTATCCGTTTAATATATCCAACGAATGATACAGAACCTCCGCTGCATAGGAATTTTAATAAGCGTCCCAGGTTACAGTTTTTAGATATCGGTCTGCTTATCAATGCATTGAATATGCATTATGAATTAATTAATATTACAGATTTAAATAATGTAGCCAAAGGCAGAATAATTGAGCAGTTGCTGACTCAGGAAATCATAAGCATATACCAAAAAGAATCATACACGCCATGTTTTTGGGTAAGAGAAAAAACCAATTCAAGTGCAGAGGTGGATTTAGTCTATCAATATAAAGACATGATTTTACCGGTAGAGATGAAATCCGGAAAACAGGGACGTTTGCGTTCACTTCACCAATTTATTGAATTGTCACCGCATCCCTATGCCATTCGGTTATATTCAGGGGAATTTAATATTGAAAAAGCCAAAACACCTTCCGGAAAAGATTATATGCTCATGAACCTACCGTATTATCTTGCAGGGAAGCTCCCAGAGTATGTGGCGTATTTTATACATCAATTCCGTTAAGTTGGATTTATACTGAAGGAAATATGGTTGGCTGTAAAAGGAAGGGAATTATTCTATTAAGTTAATAGCTATTAAAATCTCTGATACGAAAAAACAAAGCATTATCTTTAAGTGTCCCTTCTGGGATGTATATTTACCAATTGAAAAATCAGAAAACGGAATCAATTTTTACCGGACGGCTTTTATTTTAATCTCATCTGGATAAGAGTAAAGTCCAAAATTGTCGCCATCAAAACTTCCGTAAGTAAAATTAATCAGCCAATCGCCAAGATTGATAAATTCAGTGTTTTCATTTAAAAAATAGTGAATCGGAATGTGTCGATGTCCAAACACAAAATAATCAATAGATTCATTTGTATTCATTACAGTTCGGGCGTGTTTTATCAGCCACTCTTTTTCATAATCAGGAATTTCTGGTAAATTATGTTGCCCACGACTATATTTGCTCCAGCGTGTGGCAAAAGCAACCGAGAAATTCGGATGAATTCGCTTAAAGCACCATTGTAAAAAGCGATTTGTGAAAATAGATTTCAGAAAATTATACTTTTTGTCGTATGGTCCTAAACCATCGCCATGCGCAAGGTAAAATAACTTCCCGTTTATTTCTTTTTGGATTGGCTTTTTTATAATCTGCACTCCAGTTTCTTTTGGGATATAATCGAAAATCCAGATATCATGATTTCCCGTAAAAAAGTAAACCGGTATTCCCGAATCTGTGATTTCCGCAAGTGCTCCTAAAAAGCGTGTAAACCCACGAGGTACCACTCGTTTATATTCAAACCAAAAATCAAAAACATCACCTAACAAGTAAAATGCCTCTGCATCAGTTGATTTTTCTCTCATCCATTGTACAAGCAGTTTTTCTCTTTTGAGGCTTTCCTCAAAATTCGGGCTCCCAAGATGAATGTCTGAAATAAAATATGTCTTTTTTTGTTTCAAAATAATAGTTCTGGTTTAAAACGTAAATCCCACAGATTTATTAAGTCCAAAGATAATCGAAAAGCAACTCGTTGAAAATAATTTTCCGAATAAATGCTTTCATTAATTTGTTGAATTGATTCCGATGCGAGTATTGGAAAATAAATTTCAAATACATCAGGAATAATCTGTAATTCAATTCCGCTGTCAAAAAGGAGATTACTATCGTAAAAATCCGACTCATATAATCCAGGAAAAGCTGCAAAATTTGCATATACTCTAAAAAATTTAACAAAAGTTGCCGAGCTTAAGCTGAAACTCAACATTTGATTATTACTACTGATGGGGCTGTATAAAGTAAACCCACCTTGATTTGGAGTCAATTGTTGCGCACCTAAATTTCCTAGAGAATTCATGTTTGCAGAGCGGTTTATGGCAGTCATTTCAAATAAATAGTCGTTTGATGTGTGCGTTCCAGACAAGCGGAAGTTAACATTGTTCGGGTAGTTTTCAAAATCGTAATAATGCAAATAGCCTGCAAAAAAGCGTATATCAAGCCCTAAGTTTTCTGAATAAGGGACATGAGTGAAAGCCTCTAACCATGTTTTGAAATAGGCTTGACCATGTTCTGCACTTATTGAAATTTCAAATGGATAAGGTGGTTTTATGTCAGAAAAATTTGCCTCAATTTGTTGGTAATGTTTTGGGGCAGCGCCGTCTATGCTGGTTGTAATAAAGCGGGAATCCAAATGAATTTTCCGAGAATAATTGTTCGTTCGAAACAGTAAACGTAAATTTTGCTCAAATTTTTGATATGCAAAATCTTCATTTAAAGAAAAACGCTTTGCATAACTTGAAATTAGTAGGCCTTTCAACCAATTTGATTTTTCTGTCCAATGTCTAAATTCAATACGGCTGGTTCCCGTAAAACGATTTGTTTTTACCGCATATAATGGCATTAGCCTGAATTCTAATGATTTGACAGGAAGAAAACTGTTGGAAACAAATATGCCAGGCATAAATCCGTCAACGCCATTGAATGCAGGAACGGGGCTTACATAAAGGTTGTATCTGTCAAAATCATTAATTCCTGCAAAAAATCGAAGTTTCACAGGAGATGCTTTTGAAAAACTACCGATTCGATACGTATTATTCATTCGTTTTTCTTCCAACATCTGAAATTCAGGGTCGATAATTATGCTGTCTCCTGTTGTTAAACCCGGATAATATATTCTGTGTTTCTTTTCAAAGCCATCAATTTCAGTAATGCTATCGCGGATTTTTAGCACGAGCGGAGCTGCAATATCTCCTTTATTGACAAGTGTTATACTATCATCCTTATAATTTCTGATTGAATAATCTACATAATCTGTACTGCCAATAAATCCGTCGAAAAACCATAATAAATCTTGTTCGCTTTCACTTTCTAAGAACTTCCGAAAATCAGATGGAGAAGGATGTTTGTTTTTCCATAGATTGTAAAAATCCTGCATGATGTTTTTCAAATTTTCATCTCCGACGACTGCTTGCAAGTGATAAAATGCAGCAACTGTTTTTTGGTAACTTAATATAAAATAGCTCAGCATATCATAAGACTCAGAATGCAGATTAGTCGGTTTGTTCAAACCCAAACTCTTAAGTAAATGATATTGAAATTCAGATTCAAAATGCGATGCGCTTTTCTCCCAAGTTTCACTTACAAGCGGTTTCATCCAAAAATTTGCATGTTGTGATGGATAATGTTTTTCCATGTATTTATTCTCATAGTACGAAACTAATCCTTCGTCCATCCATGGAAATTCCCTTTCGTTAAAGCCTAAAGCACCATAAAACCAGTTATGACCAACTTCATGCATTATTATTTGTTCTAGTCCTAAACCGCTTGCTTCATGTCCAATTAATGTAATGCCCGGATATTCCATGCCTCCGCCTACGCCTAAGTTTCCTTGTACTGCTGTGATAGATGGATAAGGGAGCTCACCTATTTCAAAAGTGAAGAAATTCATACTTTTACGGAGATAGTCAATCGCATTTTCCCAATATCGTTTTGAGTCTGGCAGAAAGAAAGTCCACAACTCTTGACTGTTTCCATATCGCTCATGTCTAACACAGAACCGTTTATCTGCAAACCATGCAAAATCATGAATGTTTTCTGCAGTAAATATTATTTGTTTTCGTGCACTGTCTGATTCTGGGAATATTGTGCTTTTAGTATCCGGTAGTTTTGCCAACCATTCCCTTTCAGATTTTGTTTGCAATTGACCGCTTGCAGCAACTTTATAATTTGCAGGAATATCAATAATCACCTCATAATCACCGTATTCTGAATAAAACTCACCAATATCTAAGTAAGGAAATACATGCCATCCGAAGGCGTCGTAAACTGCGGGTTTCGGATACCATTGTGTGATATAATATGCCTGTTCTGAATGTCCGAAACGAGAAAAAGTTTTCGGTATCTTCACATAAAATGGGCTGTGTATTTCTATTTCTTCACCCGGAAGTAGTGCTTTGATTAATCGCAATTTTGCAATGTCAATATATGCTTCATGCGGAATTAAAAGTGCATCTTCGCCATTTATGGTAAATTGTAAGCTGTCGATAAACCCTCTTTCTTCGGATTTCGAAAAATAAAAATCAGTTTGCAGCATTTCCCGCTTCTGTTTTGCAAGGGCAGTTTCTTGATTTTTATAAGCATTTGGGTACAAATGAAACCAAATCTCTGAAAGACTGTCGGTGGAATTATTTGTGTAAGAAATGAAGATTTCGCCATGCAGCGAATGTGTACTGTCATCAAGCGAAACATAAATTTTAGTATGAACCTCCTGCTGGAAATAACTGTCCGGAATTTGTGCTCGGACAGTTAATCCCAGAAACAGACTTAATATGAGCAGTTTAATGCCCGAATATTTCTTCCAATTTTGCGCCAAGTGCAGGTCCTCTCGGGTTTTTTGCAATAATTTTTCCATCTGGATCCAGTAAAAAGCTTGAAGGAATTGATCGTACTCCATATATCTGTGCACCTTCACTGTTCCAATATTTTAAATCACTAACGTGTGTCCATTGCGATAAATTGTCATCCTGAATTCCTTTTACCCAATCAGCATGTGTTTTATCCAATGAAACCTGAAAGATAGTGAAATTTTCGGATTTGTATTTATTGTAATCTGCTAAAATGTTTGGATTTTCCATACGACATGGGCGACACCATGCAGCCCAAAAATCTAATAAAACATATTGTCCACGTAAATCATTAAGCGATTTAACTTCACCATCAGGATTTTCCATCGTAATATTAGGGGCAATATCTCCAATTCCAATGCCACCAGTTTGCTGTGATGATGATTGTTTTTGTTCTGCCTGCATGCGCATTTTGTTTAAATCAGATTTTAAACTTTGAGTAAAGGCTGATTTGGAATGATGCTCTTGCAATTGCAATAAAACATATTCAAATATTTTTTCATCTGCTGGGAAATTGAAAACCGGATTATTACCAAGTGTCTGGTAAAGGGCAAGATAAATAAATAAAGATTCATTATGCTCTTTCATTAAATTATTCAGATAAGCTTTATTATCTTCAAATAATCCATTTGCCATTTCGTTCACTTCTGTGAAAAGCGCTTGTGTGTTAGCGCCCGGTTTCTCATTTTCGGTTTGATAATAGCGGTTTAATTGCCGCAGTGAATCAGCTGAAATTACAAGTTGCGCATTCATCTCTTGAGCCAAAAGTGATTCTGGCGATCCTTTTATCGTATAATCTCTCCCAATATGTGGTCCGTTTGCTTGAATTTCGATAGTTTCATTTTCATCGGCAATCAGAAAAATAGAACTATTGTTCATTACCAAACGATAGAAATCGGTAACTGTATTTCCATAAGAAAACTGAAAATTCCCGTCTGCATCCACTTGAATGGAGTCGATAGAAACCAATTTACTTGGCGTTAGTTTCTGAAATAACAAGGTCTGATTTTCAGCATTAGAAATCTGTCCCTTCACTGTCAATAGCGAGGTTTCTTCTTCTGAATCATTTTCTTTTTTTGTGTTGTTACAAGCTGATACTAGTGCAAAACTTAGTATCAGGATTGAAATCATGAATTTTTTCATAGTTTTGAGAACTGTTTTGTGAATAGTTAATTAATCAAATTAAACTATTTAAATTAAAAATTGTTCAATGCTAATTATTATGGATACAAAGACAACGATAAAGATAAAAGAATTTTCAGGAAAACCTGTGATGATTACCGTAGGAATGTTTGACGGTCTGCATCGGGGACATCAGTATTTTTTATCATCGTTTGTTAACTTGGCTAAAGCGAATGATCTGGTACCCGTGTTGATTGGGATGTATCCACATCCGCGAAAGCTGCTTTATAATATGGACTTTCAACTCTTAACAAGTGTCGAGGAGAAGACAAAACGACTTGCTGAGATTGGAATTGATAATTATCTGATATTTGAAACCACAAAAGAATTATTGGGGAAAACAGCAATTGATTTTATTGAATATGTAAAGGCTGAAGGCTTAAATATTCAAGCGGTAGCGATGGGTTTTAATAATCGATTTGGCAAACCGATAAAGGATGAGCCAGATTTTGAAACTCAAATGCTTGGTGTTGGACTCGATTTTTATCGGATTAAACCTTATACCGAAAAAGTGAACTCAACTTTAATTCGCGAGGCCTTAGCGCAAGGGAAAGTTGATTATGCAAATGATTTACTCGGCTATCCCTATTCAATTCAAGGATACGTTGTGCCTGGGAATCGTATTGGGAGAAAGATTGGATTTCCAACAGCAAACATTAAAGTAGATGCCAGTAAAAAATTAATACCCGCTGTTGGTGTTTATGCCGTCACTCTATCCCATAATAAACATATATATAAAGGAATGATGAATGTCGGTTATCGACCGACGATAAAAGAAAATTTAAAATCACTTTTTTTGGAAGTGCATGTCCCGGGTGAAGAATTGGAACTTTATGACCAAAATGTTCAGATACAATTTCTTCTAAAAATCCGTGATGAAAAACAGTTTGACTCCTTAGAGGGACTTACTAAACAGCTTGAAAAGGATAAAGATTTCGTAAAACAATATTTTAATACTAATTTTGTCAACTCTAAAAACAAATAAAATGACAGATACATTATTTTCAAAAAACAATTATCAGATTAAAGATATTAATCTTGCTGAATTTGGACGCAAGGAAATTGAAATCGCAGAAAAAGAAATGCCAGGTTTAATTAGCTTGCGCGAAAAATACGGAAAAGAAAAACCGCTAAAAGGAGCTAAAATTACCGGTTCTCTGCACATGACAATTCAAACTGCAGTGTTGATTGAAACGCTTACCGAACTTGGTGCCGATGTGCGTTGGGCAAGCTGTAATATTTTCTCAACTCAAGATCATGCAGCAGCAGCAATTGCTGAATCAGGTGTTCCTGTGTTTGCATGGAAAGGCGAATCACTCAAAGAATATTGGTGGTGTACTTTTCAAGCACTTACTTGGCCTGATGGCAGCGGTCCAGATTTAATCGTTGATGATGGCGGAGATGCTACCCTTATGGTACATAAAGGGGTTGATGCAGAAAAAACCCCCACAATTTTGGCACAAACATCAGAAGTTGAAGAAGAGGAAGAAATTCGTCTTTTGCTGAAACAAGTGCAGGAATATAATCCAAAACATTGGCAAGCTGTTGCAGAAAAAATAAAAGGCGTATCAGAAGAAACAACTACGGGTGTTCATCGTTTGTATCAGATGCAAGAAAAAGGAAAATTATTGTTCCCTGCCATTAATGTAAATGACTCAGTTACAAAATCGAAATTCGATAATCTTTATGGATGTCGTGAATCACTTGCAGATGGAATTAAACGTGCTACAGACGTGATGGTTGCTGGTAAAACTGTCGTTATTCTCGGATACGGGGATGTTGGAAAAGGTTCTGCTCAATCATTGCATGGATTAGGGGCACGTGTCCTAATTACTGAAATTGATCCAATTTGTGCATTACAGGCAGTTATGGAAGGCTTTGAAGTGACAACAATCGAGGATGCATTGAAGGAAGGAAATATATTTGTTACAACGACAGGAAATAAAGATGTAATCACCGCTGAACACATGTCAAAAATGAAAGATCAAGCAATTGTTTGTAACATCGGGCATTTTGACAATGAGATTCAAGTTTCTGTACTTGATAAACGGAAAGATGTGGTAAAAGAAAATATCAAACCTCAAGTTGACCGGTATCGTTTTGACGATGGACATTCTATTTTCTTATTGGCAGAAGGTCGCCTTGTAAATTTAGGCTGTGCGAATGGTCATCCTTCATTTGTTATGAGTAATTCATTCTCAAATCAAACACTTGCACAAGTTGACCTTTGGGAAAATAAACACGAAGTTGATGTTTATCGCTTGTCAAAACGCCTTGATGAAGAGGTTGCAAGAATGCACTTGCCACAACTTGGTGTGAAGCTTACAGAGTTAACTCAGGAACAGGTAGATTATCTCGGTGTTCCTAAAGATGGACCGTATAAACCGGATCACTATCGTTATTAATTGAGATTATAAGCATACTTTCTATTTTCAGACTAAAAAGTCTGAAAATAGAAAGTTCATAAAGCTAAATTAAATTACAGCGAGTCAAACTCTGAAGCCCAAAGGGCGATGTAGTGAGCTCAGTCGAATTATCTTCAATATTAATAACCGCCAGTAAAACTGGTGGTAATACAACAAATCAAACTCTGAAGCCTGAAAGGGCTTCAATATTAATAACCACCGGTAAAACTGGTGGTAATACAACAAATCAAACTCTGAAGCCTGAAAGGGCTTCAATATTAATAACCACCGGTAAAACCGGTGGTACCCAAACCGCTAAACTCATCAACCCTGAAGGGGTTGAATAATAAATTTACGGATTGCACTCGTCCCTCGCTGACCCGTGGCTATTCAAATTTGACACTTTCACGATCAATGCATCGTATTTTTATTTATTAATAAAGCGTTTTTTTAAATAAAAACCTACATAAATAATCCTAATATAGAATTAATAAATGGTGCTACTTCGCATGTTATCAGCGATTTACACTTTTTGCTTTATGAACTTCATGAACTATCTATATTGAAGATAAAAGTCTCCCTCCAAATCAGGGAATCTTCTTTAACGGCCAAATATTTAATGCTTATGTTTTGCATAGAAAAGTAACTATATTTAACTTTATCTTAGCTATTTTTTTGAAAAAAAAAGTTTTAAAGCAAACATAATTGACTATTGCAGAACTGTTATGCAAATCTTTTGAAAATGAATAAGAAATTAGAAAAATATAATTTACAAGAAATAGAAAATCGAATTTTTACTTTGAGAGGAACTCAAGTAATGATAGATAAAGATTTGTCCACGCTTTATGGTGTAGAAACCAAAATGTTAAATCAGGCAGTAAAAAGAAACATAGAAAGATTTCCAGAAAATTTTATGTTTAAACTTAATAAAAATGAGAAAAATAAACTGGTCACAAATTGTGACCGGTTCGAAATATTAAAACATTCGTCAACTATGCCGTATGCTTTTACAGAGCAGGGAGTGTCTATGTTATCCTCTGTTCTACGAAGTAATACCGCAATAAAAGTCAGTATTAGTATTATAAATGCATTTGTAAAAATGAGAAGATTTATTTCAACAAATGCTGTAATTTTTCAACGTCTCGATCGAGTTGAACAAAAACAATTTGAAGCCGACCAGAAATTTGAACAAGTTTTCAAAGCGATTGAAGGTAAAAGCCTCCCTCCCAAACAGGGCATCTTTTTTAAGGGACAAATATTTGATGCTTATATGTTTGTTGCCGATTTAATAAAATCTGCAAAGCAATCTATACTTTTGATTGATAATTATGTGGATGAAACTGTACTTACAATGCTGGCAAAACGCAACAAAAATGTGTCTGCAACGATTTACACAGCAAAAATCGCAAGCCAACTTAAGCTTGATTTACAAAAACACAATCAGCAATACTCAAATATTGATATGAGAATTCACAAAAACTCACACGACAGGTTTTTGATTATACCAAATTAATTTCAAAACGCGTGATAAATAAATTAAATTATATTTTTCTTTTATTAGGCAAAAATTCTTTGCATAGCCATAGCTACGGAAATAATTTTTAACGACAAAAAAGGGAAATAGAAATGATTTATATCGCGTGTTTTGATGTTAACTTGGTATTATTGACGAGCAAGATGTTTACCATATTGGAGCATCATTGAAAGACCTTGGCAGAAAGACCTTTAGCTTTTCAAAAATTGATTTCGAAACAATTGGAATTAGTGCAAAAGAAATTGTAACGAAACTAACGTAATAAAGCCCCTGTACAACGACGTAAGAGCCTGTCATTCCTCCCCGCTAGCCAGCGATAAGGAATCTTTAAAGTTTTATCGGACAGTAATGATTAATTATACACATATAATATACTTCCTTGCAAATCGGTATTATACCATTTTAACGGTCTAGCGGCCGGTCCAGAAATAACACTGCCATCATATAAACTGAATTGCGATCCACATACGGGACAGGTTCCATTCATTGATTCATCAATTTCAATAATCGCACCTGCTTCTTCTGGATGATATGGACATGCTCTTTCAAAAGCAACATATTCATCAGTGTAATTACAATGGATAATCACACCTTTGTAGCCTGCAACATTGAGATAAACTGAATTTCCCGGAATTTTTACTGAGTTATATTCCACTGAATTAACATCGATATAATAATTAAATAAAACCTCTGGAATGTAGTCGTCTTCTTTACATCCAGAAAATATGACAAAAAAAAGGAGTACTGACACCAATAATTTTAATATATTTGTTGCATAGTGTTTCATAAAATACTATTTTTAGTGTTTCAAATTTATGAAAAAAATTATCATTTCCAATATATTGTTTCTAATCTTGGTTTCTGTGGTTCCAATGGGTTGTACAGCGACTAAGCCTCAAAACAGACACTCGATAGAGCAAAAAGAAAAAAAACGCAAGCATCACAGAACGCGTGAAGAGCGTTATGAAGATAAACTGGTCAAGAAAGCGGTTAAGAAAAAGGAGAGAGACGAGGCTCGAAGAGAAAGACAATATAAACGAAATAAAAAGAAATATGCAAAAAAGGTGTCCGGAGGGGGAACTGAATTAGTTGATGGAAAAAAAGTGCATAAGCGTATGAAACGTTCTAAGCGTGAAGCTGAGAAAAACAGTAGTCGCAAAAAACCTTTTTGGAAACGAATTTTTAAGAAGAAAAATGAATACAAATAATAATATAATCTAAGTATTATGGAATTAGGAGATCTTTTAAATTTATTACTGCTGATACTTTTTGTTGTGATTGGACCAATTGTGCGTGCGCTGTCAAAAAACAACAAGAAAAAAGCATTAGTTGGAAATACATCTCAGGATTCTCCCAAAGAAGTTGAAAGTTTGTTAGAAAGTTTCACGGACGAAATTGACACATTGCGTCGTGAAAAAGCTGAGGCTTTTAAAAGTGAAAGAATAGAGAATACGCAAAATACGAATAAAAATGGTACATTTTTATCAAATGAGCTTGATAATTTGTATGCTGCGAACGAAAATACGCCGAATGATTCTCCGGCTGATGATTTTAGAGAATCTTTTAAGCAAAATGTTAAAGAAAATCAGAATGCAAGCGATATCGCAAAAAGTTTTGATATCAAAAAAGCTGTTATTTTTTCTGAAATATTAAACACTAAATATTTTTAATTAGAAAATATCACTTTTTTTTTGGCTTGCTAAATTTTGTGTTCTATATTTACGCTTTGTTTAAAATGGGTTAAGTATAAGTTAATATAAACATAAAGCTATGCTACGGAGATTACTATTAGGTTTTGCTGCACTACTGTTTACTGTAAGTGTATTTGCTCAGTCCGGAACGTTAAAGGGGAAGGTGATAGATGCATCTACAGGAGAACCTGTGCCTTTTGCTAACGTAAGTATTGAAGAAAACGGTAACGTGATTACCGGAGGGATGACCGATTTTGACGGTCAATTTACAATTAAACCAATTCCGGCAGGAAAATATGATGTGAAAGCATCTTATGTTGGTTATGCACCTTTACAATATAATAAGGTGCAAATTCCAGCAGGTAAAATCACCTTCCAAAATTTTAAATTAAGTGCCTCTGCAGAAGTGCTTGCCGAGGTTGAAATTAAGGAGTATAAAGTGCCTTTGATTGCAAAAGATCAAACCGAATCAGGTGGCACCGTAACTTCCGAAGAAATCTCGAAAATGCCGGGACGTTCTGCGGATGCTGTTGCAACTACAGTTGGTGGTGTGTATTCTGAAAATGGAGAGGTTGGTTCAATTCGTGGTGCACGTTCTGAAGCTACAGTTTATTATGTAGATGGTGTTAAAGTGCGTGGTAGCTCTTCAGTGCCAAAATCGGCAATTGAACAAATTTCTGTTGTAACAGGTGGAGTTGCCGCTAAGTATGGAGATGCTACCGGTGGTATTATATCTGTAACAACCAAAGGGCCAACCAGTAAGTATTTTGGTGGTGCAGAGCTTGTTACGTCTCAGTTTCTTGATTCCTACGGATATAATCTTGGTGGATTAATGCTGTCAGGACCTATCTGGACAAAAGAAGAACCAGGAACAAATCATACGCGTACTATTGCTGGATTCTTATTATCTGCAGAAGGAAGTTATATTGAAGATGGGTCACCTAGTGCAGTTGGAGTTTGGATGGCAAAAGATGATATCGTGGATTCAATTCGTAATAATCCTTTACGTGTTGTCCCAAATCAAAATAATCAGGTAATTTTTCAAAATGCTGATTATTTGACTGAAGAGGCATTTCAGAATGTTGATGCTCGTCCCAATGCAGAGCGTTTAATGATGAATGTCGCCGGAAAAATTGATATCCAGCCAATTAAGAATTTGAACTTTACCCTTGGAGGTACTGTTGACTATAGAAATCAACGTATCTACAGTTATTCAAATTCATTGTTCAATTCTGAAAACAATGGACAACAGCTTTATACAAACTGGAGGGCTTATCTACGTGTAACTCAGAAGTTCCAAAATCAAAGTATTGAAGATGAAGAAGCAAATGAGTCCCTCATTAAAAATGCGTATTATTCAATTCAGGCTGATTTTTCTCAAACCAATAGTATTACCCAAGACAAACGCCACCAAGATAATTTCTTCGATTATGGTTATGTTGGTAAATTCAATACGAATCCTATACGTTTTTATGATTGGGGCGAAGATACTGTAACAAACTTAGAAGGTTGGATTCATGAAACATTTGTTTATCCGATTGATGACTTCGCTGCCGGAGATATAAATCCTGACCTTGCTTTATATACAACACAATTTTTTGATTATGTTGGTGATAATGCATTCATTAACCGTGATGCTGTTATCCTTGGTAATGGTTTGATGAATGGTAGCACTCCAAATTCAGTTTATGGATTATTTTCTAGCCCTGGCGTACCATACACATCTTATACTAAAAGTAATGCGAATCAATTCCGTGTTTCTGCGAGTGGTGTTGCCGATGTGAAAGATCATGAAATTTCAATTGGATTTGAATTTGAACAACGTATTGATAATTATTATGGACTTGCTCCTTTTGGACTTTGGAGCCTCGCAAGAGACCTTATGAACTTTCATATCTTAGAGCGTGATTTGAATAATCCGAATCCGACTTATGATGTAAATGGAGTATTCCAAGATACAATTAATTATCCTAGATTATATAATGCTGAATCCCAAACACAATTTGACCGCAGCTTTAGAGAACATCTCGGTTTGGCAGAAAACTCACTTGAATGGATTGATGTAAATTCTTATGACCCAAGTGAATTTGATGTTTCTTATTTTTCTGCTGATGAATTGTTTAATCAAGGAAATTCATATGTTACATATTATGGATATGATCATACTGGTCAAAAATTAACCTATAATCCTAGCCTTGATGATTTCTTTACCAAAACCAATGAATATGGGAACTTAGAACGTCCGATTGCAGCATTCCAACCTAACTATGTTGCCGGTTACATTCAGGACAAATTTGCATTTAAAGATTTGATTTTTAATGTAGGTGTCCGTATTGACCGTTTTGATGCTAATCAAGATGTATTAAAAGATCCGTATTTGTTTAGTGATGCATACCGTGTAGGTGATGTTGATCCTGCAGGCATTTTAGATGGTGCTGAAATTCCTGGTAATATCCCCGAAGGAGCTGTTGTTTATGTCAATGATATTAGTAATCCATCAATGATTAATGGTTACCGTGATGAAAACATATGGTACACTGCTGATGGTACTGAAACGCAAAATCCGGAAGTGATTTTTAGTTCTAATGGTATTGCACCGTATTTACTAGAACAAGATGAACTGAATCAAAATGCTTTTGAAGATTATACTCCACAGGTTACTATAATGCCACGTGTTGCATTCTCATTTCCAATCTCAGATGAATCATTATTCTTTGCTCATTATGATATTCTTTCAAAACGCCCGACATATAATTCGCGTTTAAATCCTGTTGAGTATCTTTATATTCGTCAATTGAGTAGTGATCCTATCAATAATCCAAATCAAACAACTGAGAAAACAATTGATTATGAGCTTGGGTTTCAACAAAAACTGGGAAATACATCGTCATTGAAACTTTCTACTTTCTATCGTGAAATGCGTGATATGCAGCAGGCAATTGCCGTAATTGGAGCATATCCTGTGAATTATTACACTTTTGGTAATATTGACTTTGGAACCGTTAAAGGATTTGGGATTGCTTACGATTTAAGACGTACCGGAAATGTTTCGATGCGGGCTTCATATACCTTACAGTTTGCGAATGGTACGGGTTCAAGTTTTGAATCAGGAGTAAATATTATCAAATCAGATCAACCAAACTTAAGAACAACCATTCCATTGAATTTTGACCAACGTCATAACTTTGCGATTACCGTTGATTATCGTTTCGGTGGTAAAGCCAATGGAACACCATATGATGGACCTAAACTCTTTGGAGTTGACATTTTACAAAATACAGGAGTAAACTTTGTTATGAACGCAGGTTCAGGTTCTCCATACTCGAAAGTCAGTCGTCCGCAAAACGGAGTGCTCGTTGGTTCTATCAATGGATCACGTAAACCATGGCGTACAACAATTAATATGAAATTAGACCGTGATATTAAACTGACAATGAAAGAAGCGGATTCAGATGCAGGAACCAAAGAAAAACTTGCATTCTTGAATGTTTATCTTGAAATATCTAACTTGTTAAATACCAAAAATACTCTAAACGTTTACGGATATACCGGAAACCCTGATGATAATGGGTACTTAACATATTCTGATTATCAAGATGCAATTGCAACACAAAACGATGAAGAGGCTTACCGTAATTATTACTCAATGTATATTAACAGTCCCTATAATTACAGCTTGCCACGTACAATTCGTTTGGGTGTAATGTTTAGTTTTTAATCGATAAGTTTGAACAATATTAAAGCAATCATAAAGATGAAAAGCCTTAAATTATTAATCGGAATCAGTGTTTTAAGTTTACTGTCATTACAGATGTTCGCAGATGTTAATCCGGCAGACCGTGCCAGATCGAATGAGAAATCTGTACGTGCTGCTGGTTGTGAACCTGCAAAAACTTCCACTGACTTATATGTGAACAATGTAAAAACAAGAATCCACACTGGTGGTGATATGTGGTGGGATTTACAAGGAAAAGCAAAATACGAAGTGCCTGCTGGTGCTGGTACGCATGCACTTTTTGCTGGCTCAATTTGGGTTGGTGGTAAAGATGCAAATGGACAGTTGAAACTAGCTGCCATGCGTTTCCGTCAGGTAGGTATTGATTACTGGCCTGGACCACTAATTACCAGTGGTGCTGAAATTGCAAGTGTTACTCAGGATATTTGTCGTGAGTATGATGAGCATTTTTATATTACCAAAGAAGAAGTGGATGAATTTCGTAACTATATGGCATGCCAAAATGATCCAGAATGTAATACGTCCGAAGAATTTGGTGCTTATTCCATTCCTGATATTATCCTAAATTGGCCTGCTCACGGTCCTGCTGGTGGATATGATTATTATCTTGCTCCTTTCTGGGATGTGAATGATGATGGTTATTATAACCCTTATGATGGAGACTTCCCGTATTATGAATACGCTGATGAAGGTATTACTGATGACCCAGATTGTATCAGACCACGTGATAGAATGCCTAAACTGTTTGGTGATGAAACCATGTGGTGGATATATAATGATAAAGGAAATATCCATACAGAAACCGGTGGAGAAGCTATTGGTATGGAATTTCGCGCGCAGGCTTTCGCGTTTGCTACCAATGATGAGTTGAACGATATGACATTTTATAACTATAACATCATTAACCGTTCTACATACACCCTCTATGAAACTTTCTTTGGTGTATGGACAGATGCTGACCTAGGAGGTGCAAATGATGACTATGTTGGATGTGACGTGCAACGAGGACTTGGTTATTGCTATAATGGTGACGAATTTGATGCAGATGATAGCGGAAACCCTGGTTATGGTAATCAACCTCCTGCTATTGGTATTGACTTCTTTGAAGGGCCTTATCAAGATCCTGATGGACTAGATAATTCTACAAGTTATGATACAATCAATGGTGTGAAAGTACTAAATTGTGATAAAGGAGATATTCTTAATGGTAATATTAATGGATTGAACTACCAAGATGGAACAGTAGATAATGAGCGTTGGGGCATGAGACGTTTCTTATATTTCAACAACTCAACAGGTGGTAATCCTGCTACAACTGACCCGAATGATGCAATTGAATATTATAATTATTTAACTGGTTTTTGGAAAGATAATACACCATTATCATATGGTGGTACTGGTCACTATTCTGGTGGTGCTTCTGATGTTGAAACCGATTTTATGTTTCCTGGAGATCCAACTACTGACCCATGTGGTTGGGGACAAGGTGGAATTCCGCAGGAAGATTGGTCAGAAGAAACTGAAAGTAACCCTGTTGATGATAGACGTTTTGTACAATCAGCCGGGCCTTTTACCTTGACTCCCGGGGCGGTAAATGATATTACTATTGGTGCTGTTTATGGAAGAGCCGCTTCAGGAGGTGCATGGGCATCTGTAGAGTCAGTTAAAAAAGCGGATGATAAGGCTCAAATTCTTTTTGAAAACTGTTTCCGTGTACTTAATGGACCAGATGCTCCAGAATTGAAAATTGTCGAGTTAGATAAGAAATTAATCTTCCAAATTTATAATGAACCAAGCTCAAATAACTATTTAGAGCAATATGTTGAAAAAGATCCCTCAATCATTTGTTTTGAAGAAATTGATCCTTGTGATGAATATTATCGTTTCCAAGGATATCAGGTTTTCCAATTAATTAATGAAGATGCTGGTGCAACAGATCGTTATAATGAGGATTTGGTTCGTGAGGTTTTTCAATGTGATGTGAAAGATGATATTGACCAAATCGTAAATTACACATTCTCTGATGAGCTTGCTGCAAACGTACCTGTTGAAGAAGTAAACGGAAAAGATGAAGGTATTGTTCATAGCTTTGAAATTACTGAAGATTTATTTGCTCTAGGTGACAAGCGTTTAATTAATCATCGTGAGTATTATTTCACCGTGCTTGCATATGGTTATAATAATTCTATGCTTTATAATCAGCAAGTACAGGAAACATTTAACGGACAGAAAAAACCTTATCTCGCAGGTCGTAACAACATTGAAAAATATGAAGCAATCCCGCATATTTCAGATCCTGGTAGTGGTGGTACCATTCTGCAATCAGAATACGGATATGGTCCTGAAATTACTCAAGTTGAAGGTCTGGGTAACGGAAATAATGCATTGGATTTGAAACAAGAAGTTATTGACCAAATTATGGCCGGTGCTCCTTGGAAAGTGGATTACCCAACCTATGAAAATGGACGTGGTCCGATAGATGTTAAAGTGATTGATCCTTTGAGTATTCCTCAGGATAGCTATACGTTTAGAATGAAAGCTGATGATATTTGGAGTTATGGTTTAATTAAGTCTGGTGCTAGTTGGGAATTAACTAACTCTGAAGGTAAAATCATTTATTCCGATTATCCCGTAAACCTTGTTGAACAGGAACAACTTCTGCTCGATTATGGATTTTCTATTAAATATGCTCAGGTTGAACCTGCTGGATATAAAAATAGAAACGATAAAAATAATGGATTTATTGAAGCTAGCCTTGAATATGCTGATGACACTAAACCATGGTTGAATTTTATTGCGGATGGCGATGGTCAAGATTATTTCAACTGGATTCGTTTAGGAACCTATCAAGATTCTGAACTTGAAGATCCAGATCCATCTTACGATGATTATATTGGCTTTGATCCTGATCAGAATTTTGAAAAAATTCTTGGTGGTACATGGGCTCCATATATCTTCACAAGTAAATTTAAGTATGGTCCTGCTTATGATAATTCAAAACTTGCATACATAAGAAGTAACATGCATAAGTATTATCCTTTATCAAGTGTGGACATTGTATTAACTCCTGATAAAGATAAATGGTCACGTGCTATTGTGCTTGAAATGTGTGAAAATGAATGGACAACTGATGATGAAACTGGACATCCTGTAGAAGTTGACCCCTTAGTTAATTATCGTTCTGAAGGTGAAGTGTTACGCTTTGATTTACGTCAACATGCTTCAATTGATAAGGATGGAAATGTAATGAGTGGAGATACAACACATGGCTTGGGTTGGTTCCCTGGATATGCAATTGATGTTCGCACTGGAGAACGCCTTAATATTGCTTATGGTGAAGACTCATGGCTCGCTGGTGCAAATGGAAATGATTTAATATGGAATCCAACAAATGAGTATGCTTCTTTAGATGGAGCTGTGCTCGGAGGAAAACATTTTATCTACGTGTATGGTAGTAACTCTCAAAGTCCTGATCCTACATTAGATCCACTGCAAACAACTTATGATGAGTCGCAATATGCTTACAGCATGATGAGAGCTTATGAGGAAACCGGTGATGAAAGATATAAAATTCAAGCATTGTCTGGTATTCAATGGACTGCTATGCCCGTTATTCCTAATCGTTTCGAATTATTAGATACTGAAGTGAAAATTAAGATTCGCATTGCAACGCCTTACTATGAAGCGCAAGAACAAAATGCTGCTGATAATCCGGTAAACAATAATTTACCAATGTACACATTCAATACCGATGATATTAAAACTATTGACGAAGATGTGGAAACAGCAGAATCAGCCTTAGATTTAATTCGCGTTGTGCCTAATCCATATTATGGACATTCATATTATGAAAATACTCAGTTGGACAATACCGTGCGAATTACTAACCTGCCACAAGAATGTACAATCACTATCTATAATGTGAGCGGACGTAAAATTCGTCAGTTTAGTAAAGATAATGATGCTAGCTATATTGATTGGGACTTGAAAAACTCCTATAATATAAGTATCGCAAGCGGAATGTATATTGTTCATGTGAATGCCCCCGGAGTGGGTGAGAAAGTAGTGAAATGGTTTGGATCACTCAGACCAATTGACTTACAGAACTTTTAAAATTGATTTGTTAATTATATAAGATGAGCGTCATGAAAAATAAAATTCATAAGCTGATAGTAACAACCCTAGCAGTTATTCTAATTAGCCCGGCTGTATTTGCCGGAAACGAACAACGTGCCGGAAGTGCAGGAGCCTCAGAATTGTTAATTAATCCTTGGGCCAGATCATCTGGCTGGGGAAATGCTAACGTTGGTTCGGTACAAGGTCTTGAAGGTTTGTTCCAAAATGTTGCAGGTACTGCCTTTACCCGCAGAACTGAATTGATTTTTACCAATACACAGTATCTCGTTGGCTCTGATGTTACAATGAATAATTTTGGATTTAGCCAAAAAGTTGGTCCTGCTGGTGTGTTGAGTGTTGCTGTAATGACCATGGATTTTGGTGAAATTGACATTGTTACCGAAGAACTACCTGAAGGTGGCTTGGGAACATATCAAGTAAGCTATTCTAATATTGCATTAGCATATGCTCAGGAATTCTCCAATAGTATTTATGGTGGTATGACTGTCAGATTGATAAGCGAAGGCTTACCAGATGCAACTGCAACAGGATTTGCGCTTGATGCCGGAATACAATATGTTACTGGCGTTGGTAAAGACAAACTCGGAAATCGCAAACGCGATAACTTGAGATTTGGTATTACAATGCAAAATGTGGGTTCAACCATGAAATTCACTGGTGATGGTATGTCTTTTATAGGAGTTTCACAATTTGGAACCGATATGACTGTTGAGCATCGTTCTGCTGAATTTGAATTGCCCTCTCTTATCAAGATTGGTGCGTCTTATTACATTAATTTGGATGCGAGAACTAAATCTAGTGCACGAATGAGTGATAATGAGGATGCAGGTGATAACGAACTAATTAGTAATCATAAATTGATACTTGCTGCAAACTTTACCTCAAATTCCTTTACTAAAGACCAATTTCATTTTGGTGTTGAGTATGGTTTTAGTGACATTTTCTACCTCCGTGGTGGATATGTTTATGAAAATGGAATTACTGATATTGCTGAAAAGACAACTGTTTATACTGGTCCAACTGCAGGATTATCAGTTCATATTCCTATGAATAAAGATGGCTCTGTGATTGCGATTGATTATTCATATCGTGATACAAATCCATTTCAAGGTGTTCATACCATTGGCGCTCGCGTAACCCTATAATTAACAGACATTAAAATATAATTGAAAGCTGCTATTACAAAATAGCGGCTTTTTTTGTATATTGACATAAAAATATTACCATGAATGCAACGATTTGTTTGTTCCTACGTTATATTTTAAAAGCCTATGCCATGAAATATGTATTTAGTTTCCTTATTTTGCTAGGGTTATCACTATTTGCCTTCTCGCAATCGAATAACCGACAAGTCGCCTCTTGTGAACCACCAATGGCATCAGCCGATTTGCATGTGAATAATGTGCGAGCACGAATTCATTCTGGTGGTGACATGTGGTGGGATTTGTGGGGAAAACCAAAATATGAAATTCCTAAAGGTAGTGGTAGCCATTCCATTTTTGCCGGTGCAATTTGGATGGGAGGATACGACAGCAATGATCAATTACATTTAATGGCACAGTATTTTCGACAAGGTGGAAATGATGCTTTTACCGGTCCGTTAATTGTCTCTGGTGAGGAGCAAGCATCAACCGATATGACAATTTGCAGGGAATACGATAAAATTTTTGAGCTCTTTCGCGACGATGTTATTGAATTTCGTGCATGGTGGGTATGTTCCCAAAATCCAAATTGCAACACAGAGGAATATTTTCCTGGCTATGTCATCCCGCAATCCATACTAAATTGGCCTGCACATGGACCTCAAGGTGGATATTCATATTATTTGGCTCCATTTTATGATGTGAATGAGGATGGACTATATAATCCCTACGATGGCGATTTTCCTTATTATGAATTTCCTGAAGATGGTATTACCGACAATCCTAATTGTTTGGATACCCGTGATTTAGCTCCTAAGCTTTATGGTGATCAAACCCTTTGGTGGGTATATAATGACGCCGGAAATGAGCACACCGAAACTGGTGGTGAACCGATTGGTGTGGAGGTGCAGGCACAGGCTTTTGCTTATGCAGATCAGGGTGTATTGAATAATCAAACCTTTTACCAGTACAATCTTATTAATCGTTCGACAAATGTATATCATGATTTTCGTGTTGGCTTATGGACTGATGCAGACCTTGGTGGAGGAATAGATGATTTTATTGGCTGCGATGTGCAACGAGGACTTGGTTATTGCTATAATGGAGATGATTTTGATGATGATTGTTATGGCAATCCCGGATATGGTGTGAATCCTCCTGCTGTGGGTTTTGATTTTGTTTCTGGTTTGTTTAAGGATGTAAATAGTAATGATGACCTAAGCAATTGGGATACAATTGCTGGAGTGCGTGTATTGGATTGTGGTAAAGCTGATTTTATGAATGGAAACATTAATGGTCAAAATTACGGGGATGGAATTGTGGATAATGAGCGCTGTGGTATGAATCATTTTATTTATTTACAAACATATTTTATGGGTCCAGGATTATCTGATTTTACAGCAGCTGATTATTATAGGGTGCTTAAATCAATGTTTTTAGATGGGAGTGAATTGTACTATGGCGGAACAGGGCATTATTCAGGAGGTGCAGATACTAATGTTGAAGCCAATTTTATGTATCCGGGAAATCCATCAACTGACCAATGTGGTTGGGGACAGAATGGACAAGTCATGGGTGATTGGTCAGAAGAATCAGAAGGAAATCCTGCAGATGACCGACGCTTTGTAATGAGTATGGAGGCAATTACTTTGCAACCTGGTGAAACGAATAATTTTACGGTGGCTACCGTATGGGCAAGAGGTGATAATGGCGCACAATCAAGTGTTGCTAAATTAAAAAAAGTGGACGATGCAGTGCAGGCAATGTTTGACAGATGTTTTCGTGTGCTTGATGGTCCTGATTATCCGGAATTGAATATTGTGGAGCTCGATTCAAAATTGATTTTTCATATTAATAATTCTCCCGCTTCTAATAATTATTTAGAGCAATACGTGGAAACTGACCAATCCCTTGCTTGCGATGATTGCGATAAAAAATATCGATTTCAGGGATATCAAATTTTTCAATTAAAATCTGCTGATGTTGATTTCTATGAGGAAAGATATAATCCAGATTTGGTGCAGGAAATTTTTCAATGTGATATTCGGGATGATGTTTCAGATCTCGTGAATTATAAATACAATGCGGATTGGTCAAGTCTCAGCGATCAATTAGAAGTTGAAGCTGCCAATGAAGGCATTAAGCATAGTTTTGAGTTGACAAACGATGCTTTCCCATGGGGAGAAACGGAAAATATTGTAAATCATAAGGAAATGTATTTTGTTGCCATCGCTTATGCAAGTAACACCGATTTTTTATACAGCCCCTTTAATCAAACTAGTTTTTTCGGACAAAAAACACCCTATTTAATAAGTCGAAACGCTGGGGAAATGTATTCTGCAACGGCGCATAAGCCAATTGCTGAACAGGGAGGAACCTTAAGCCCTGCTGATTATGGAGATGGACTTGCCGTTACACAAATAGAAGGTTTGGGGAATGGAAATAATGTGTTAGAACTTAGTGATGAATCGATTGCTGAAATAATGTCGGGTTCGCCCTGGAAAATTAAAAATCCTGAATATTGTGGTGGAAATAGTCCTGTGAATATTTGTATTATTGATCCTCTGAATGTTAAGGCTGAAGATTTTACGCTTGGAATTCGAAAAACTGATTCAATTATCACATGGTCGTATGGTGAAATTAAAGAGGATGCCAAATGGTTTTTGGTAAATTCAAGTGGAGATACCATTTTGCTGAAAGATGAAATTGGAATGTCAGAAAGTGAAATACTTTTTCCTGAATATGGCTTTTCAATTGAATTGTATCAAGTAGAAGCGGCAGGATATCGGAATGAAAACCCACAACAAAATGGCATGCTTTCAGCAACAATGCAATATGAAAATCCAGAAGCTGATTGGTTGCATTTTTTACAGGATGATGATGGTTTAGATGCCTATAATTGGATACGTGTAGGAAACTACCAAACGAATGAACTTGAAAATCCTGATTGGTCATACGATGATTACATTGGTTTTGACCCTGATGAGTATTTTGAACAAATGCTTGAAGGAACATGGGCTCCATACGTTTTTGCAAGTAATTTTAAATATGGTCCTGCATATGATAATTATAAATCATCGTATATCAGAAGTAATATACATAAACATTACCCATTATCAAGTGTGGATATTGTATTAACACCAGATAAAGATATGTGGTCACGTGCAATTGTGCTTGAAATGTGTGAAAACAACTGGACAACAAACGAGGAAACAGGAAATCCAGAAGAAGTAACACCTTTAGAAAATAATCGTTCTGAAGGAAATGCTTTGCGCTTTGATTTGCGTCAGCATGCATCGGTTGATAAAGATGGAAATGAAATTTCCGGTGATACAACACATGGTCTAGGCTGGTTTCCCGGTTATGCCATTGATGTGCGCACAGGTGAGCGTTTGAATATTGCTTTTGGCGAAGATTCTTGGCTTGTTGAAGAAAATGGAAATGATATGTTGTGGAACCCGACTAACTCCAAAGATACGCTTGATGGTCCATTATTTGGAGGAAAACATTATATATATGTTTATGGTTCAAATCAACTATCCCCTGATCCTACATTAAATCCACTACAAACAACTTACGATTCGTCTGCATATGCATATGCTATGATGAGAACATATGAAGAAACTGATTTGGTTAAATATAAAATACAAGCTTTAAGTGGCATTATGTGGACAGCGATTCCACTATGGAATACAGCGCATAATTTTTTGGATAATGAAGTAACGATTAAATTGCGGGTAGCAACACCTTATTATAGAAATCAGCGAAATGATACTCCGGAATACTCAGTAAATGACAATTTGCCGTATTATCAATTTAGTACGCAAGGATTTGAAACCATTACCAATGATGATGAAACTGCAAAATTTGCTTTAGATTTAATTCGTGTTGTACCCAATCCGTATTATGGATATTCGTATTATCAGTTGAATAGTACAGAGCGGCAGGTTAAGATTACTAATTTACCGGAGCAATGTGTCGTTAGCATTTTCACAGTTAGTGGGCAATTGGTTCGTCGTTGGGATAAGCATACAACGCAATCGTGGATTGATTGGGATTTAACCGATAGAACGGGAATTCGTATTTCCGGAGGGATGTATATTGTGCATATTGATGCTCCCGGAATCGGCGAAAAGGTTGTAAAATGGTTTGGCGCACTGAGTGAATAGCTTAGCACAATGCCCGCACAAGGGCGTAGTGAAACAGCCTGCTAATTGCGATGCCATAGGTATTGTTACAAAATAAAGTGAACAGAATAGGCGAAGTTATTTTGTACCGATACCTTATTACACTTGTGTTGAAGGCATGGCGACCGAAGGAAGCCCATGCAGGCAACTTACAAGTGTGGCAGAGCAGTTGGCAGCTATGAACGAAGACCGACAGCCGGCGCTGGATATTGTGCGTTGGCGGCTGATGTGCCCAAAAAAAACAAAAATCAATTAGTGTCGTGTAAAAATTATCCTATTATTGTATAATGTGATAAAAAATATTTGGAAATTTTAAAATAATGCTTTACATTTGTATTATATGAATCTCCGCTATATGCAGGGGGTTCTTTTTTATTGTATTTTTTTTAAACCCATATAAAATGGCAAAAACAACATATGTAACCCAAGAGGGACTAGACAAAATGAAGGCAGAATTGAATCGTATGCAATCGATTGAACGTCCTGATATTTCTCGTCAGATTGCTGAAGCGAGAGATAAAGGCGATTTATCTGAGAATGCAGAATACGATGCAGCAAAAGAGGCGCAGGGAATGCTTGAAATGCGTATTGCCAAGTTGCAGGATGCGATACATTCTGCACGTGTACTTGATCCTTCGCAAATAGATACAAGTTCTGTACAGATTTTGAATAAAGTAACGATCAAAAACACAAAGACGAACGCAAAAATGCAGTATCAGTTGGTGGCTGAAAGCGAAGCTAATTTAAAAGAAGGGAAAATTTCAATTGAAACACCGATTGCTAAGGGGCTGCTCGGTAAAAAAGTTGGCGATATTGCTGAAATTGATGTGCCAAACGGAAAGATGCAGTTTGAAATTATTGAAATTAGCATGTAATTATGGCGAGTATTTTTTCAAAAATAGTAGCAGGCAAAATTCCGGCATATAAAATTGCTGAGGATGAAAATTATTTTGCATTTTTGGATATTAATCCACTAAAAAAAGGACATGCACTTGTAATTCCAAAAAAAGAAGTGGATTATTTGTTTGATCTTGATGATGCAACTTATACTGGTTTAATGGCTTTTGCAAAACGCGTTGCTAAAGCGATTGAGAAAAATGTGAAATGTAAACGGATTGCTGTGGTTGTACTTGGTTTGGAAGTGCCTCACGCACATGTACATTTGATTCCCATTGACGCAGAAAAAGATGTGCATTTTACAAATCCACGCGTGCAGATGACAGAATCAGAATTTAAGGAATTAGCGACAAAAATCTCGGTCGATTTTAAATAGTCGGCCCTTGCCAAAACTTCCGGGGAACGGGAGTTTTATCAATATATTAAACAGTCCGCCAATTGGTGGGCTGTTTTTATTTTTGTAACAATGCTTTAAATCATTATTCGTTAATCGATATTCGATTTATTATACCATTTATTAATCAAAATTGTAAGTATAATGCCGATGTAAATTCAACACCGATAGACGAAGCAAAGCGTAGCATATCGATAGTTTTGAATCACAATCGGTATTAATATCCTCGCTTCCAAAAAGCTTTCAGATCGCCACTACGCCCCATCGTTCCATTGAATGACAATCGTTTCACTTTTCCATCGAATGACTTTTTTCTCAACTAACCTCAAATTCCCTGAGTGTCATTTTTCAGGAGTTTGCGAACTGAAAAATGTAACACGAAACAATCCCGACGCATGTCGAGGCGTCAAAAAAAATAACAAATAACAAAAGACAAATAAATTTCAAATAACAATTTTCAAACCTCTAACCTCAAACCTCAAACCTCTAACCTCTAACCCCTAACCTCAAACCTCAAACCTCAAATCTCTA
>JAYEFQ010000127.1:0-2150 GCA_034658655.1 Bacteroidota bacterium | reverse complement strand
TTTAATTTAATTATTTTTGAAAAAAATTAAAAATAAAACAAATGAAACCCTCATTGAGGGCTTTTATGGCTGACGCATAATTATATAATCGCTCCACATACTTGTCCCGATTTTTCTTCGGAAAGGAGATGATTAAAATTCTTAAATTTTAAACAAATGAAAAAAAGAGTATTATTATCATTTATCGTTTTTTTTATGGCGTGGGGAACAACTCAGGCTTGTACAAACTTTTTGGTAACACCGGGAGCATCTTTTGATGGATCTTCTATTGTTACGTATGCAGCAGATTCTCATCAATTATACGGAGAATTGTATTTTATGCCAAGTGCAGATTGGGTTGATGACGCTTTGTTGGCAATTTATGAGTGGGATACTGGCAAATATCTTGGTGAAATTCCACAAGTGTCTCATACTTATCAAGTGGTCGGAAATATGAATGAGCATCAGGTTATTATCGGAGAAACAACTTATACCGGAATATCTGAACTTGGTTCGCAGGACGGAGCAATTATTGATTACGGAAGTTTAATTTACATAGCTTTGCAAAGAAGTAAAACAGCTCGAGAAGCAATTAGAGTTATGGCTGATTTGGTCGAAAAATATGGATATTATAGCACTGGTGAATCTTTTTCAGTGGCTGATAAAGACGAAGTATGGATATTTGAATTAATAGGAAAAGGAAATTATGATAAAGGTGCTGTTTGGGTTGCTCTTCGTGTGCCAGACGGATACATTTGTGCACATGCAAATCAAGCTCGAATAACGACTTTTGATTATCAAGAAGAAAACAAGTGGGACGACGCAGATGCAACTGTTTTTAATTCTGTTGATGTGATTTCTTTTGCACAAGATAATGATTTTTATCAAGGAAAAGATAAAGATTTTAGCTTTTCAGATGTATATGCACCAGTTGATTTTGGCGGTGCAAGATTCTGTGAAATGAGAGTTTGGTCATTTTTCAAAGATGTAAATGCTGATGTGAAAGCAAATACAAATTATTTTGCTTATGCAAAAGGAGATGTTGAACATAACGATAAATTTGCAGATGGTTCTAAAAATCCGAACAAATTTGCAAGTAATCGTATGCCATTGTGGATAAAACCCGATAAAAAAATAAAAGTTGATGAAGTAATGAATTTTATGAGAGACCATCTTGAAGGTACCGATTTAGATATGTCGCAGGGTGTTGGAGCAGGTCCTTATCATAAACCTTACCGTTGGAGAGGCTTAGTTTGGGAACACAACGGTACAACTTATTTTAACGAAAGAATTACAGCAACTCAACAAACAGGTTTTTCTTTTGTTGCACAATCTCGCAATTGGTTGCCAGATCCAATTGGCGGTATTTTTTGGTTTGGAGTAGATGATGCTGCAAGTTCAGTTTATGTGCCACTTTATTGTGGAATAAAACACGCACCAGAACCTTTTGCAGAAGGAAATGGCTCTATGATGCGTTGGTCTGAAACATCTGCTTTCTGGGTATTTAATCAAGTTTCAAATCTTGTTTATACTCGTTATGATGCAATTCACCCCGAAGTAGAATTAATTCAACAAAAATTAGAGAAAAAATATGTTGCATATACACCAGTAATCGACAATGCCGCAAAAACTTTATATACACAAGACGAAAATTTAGGATTACAATTTATTACAGATTATTCGGTAAATACTTCTGTCGCATTAGTTGACAGATGGACAGAACTTTATCATTATTTATTTATGAAATATCTTGACGGAAACGTAAAACCATCTGATAATGGACATCTAATTGATAATGGTTACGGAACAGAAATTCCAAAAGTTACATTTCCCGGATATAGCGAAGAATTTTATCAATTAATTATTGATGAGTCTGGCGATAAATTTGAATACCATGGAAGTCATTAGTACTTTAAAAAAATCTATAATGAAATATCTTGCTTATGCCAAAGTAAGGTATTTTGTTGTTTTTTCTAAAAATAGACTATATTGTTAAAAATTTATTTGTTTATATCAAAAAAAAAATATTATTTTGCATTAAATACAAATTTTAGCATTGTTATTGCATAAGGTAAAGTATGAATTCAAGTACAAAAGACATATTAATAGAGTTAATCGCTGACTATCTGACGGTTAGCTATTCTGGTGCATTTGACGGAGCAGTTTTATCA
>JAYEFQ010000126.1:0-35873 GCA_034658655.1 Bacteroidota bacterium | reverse complement strand
ATCGTGCCAAAAATGAGTTTTATAAAAAAGTCAGTCTTTCTAAGATGAAATAAAAAAAAACTTTACCTTCGTGTTTTATTAAAAAACAAATTTAACTATGATATTCAATCAAATTGTTTGGAGTATTGACCCAGTGATTTTCCAAATTGGAGATTTCCAGCTCAGATATTATTCTCTCCTATTTGCCCTAGGTTTTATTCTCGGATATATTATTGTCAAAAAATTATTTGAACGAGAAAACATTCCAATTAAAGAACTTGACAGATTATTGATTTTTGTCGTTGTTGGCGGATTAGCAGGCGCTAGAATTGGTCATTGTGTTTTTTATGATTGGGCATATTTTAGTCAACATCCTTTGGAGATTATTTTACCGGTACGCTTTCAACCTGAATTTCAGTTTACCGGGTTTGCAGGTCTAGCAAGTCATGGTGGAGCAATTGGAATTATCATTTCATTAATATTGTTTATCAGAAAATCGGTATTGAAAAATTATCTCAGGATACTTGACTTTGTTGCAATACCAACCGCACTTGCTGGATCCTTAATTCGTATCGGAAATTTAATGAACTCAGAAATATATGGACATGAAACCTCACTTCCATGGGGCTTTGTTTTTACAAATAATGGGGATACTGTGGCTTCACATCCGACACAAATTTATGAAGCATTGGCATATCTCTCAATATTTGCTGTATTATTTATTCTTTATAACAAAAATTGGCAGAAAAAACGACATGGATTTTACATCGGTTTATTTTTAACACTTATTTTTGTATTCCGATTCTTTATTGAATTTGTAAAACAACCACAAGTTGCATTTGAAACAAGCATGACATTAAATATGGGACAAATCCTCAGCATTCCGTTTGTCATCGTTGGTATCGGCCTGCTTGTTTACAGTTTACGTAAACGCAAAAAAAATCCCGACTCTGCATCAGAATCGGGAAAATAATCATTTAAAACTCGTTATCGAGCATTGTCATTAAACGTTCTACACTCTTTTTGGGCGGTGAGATAAGTGGTAGAGATGCTTTTACGCTTTCAAAATCCGCTTCAATTTTTTCAGGCTGACAGAGTACCTGTATTTTTTCAAAACTGTCAATTAAAAATAAAAAAGTAGAATTTTTACTCATTGGCAATAGACATTTAATTAAACAAATCTTGTTAAGAACTTTTACTTTTATGTAACGACAATTAAATCAACTTATTTTGTAAATTCATGTTTTTTTTATTATCAAACTTTAAATGATTTGATATAGCTTTGCAACAGATGAAATTTTTGGATAAAATATTAGTAACAAACCTGAACGCAATACTAGTAACAGTACTGATTCATTTGTTATTCTTTTTTATTTTTCTGCTTGTCCAATTAAAACCCCCGCAACAACAAAATGAAGCAATTATCATAATGGATCCAGAAAATCTGGAAGAAATGGAGAAATTTTTCGAAGCAGAAGAAGCCATTAAAGAAGAAATGGAAGCACTCGCCCAAGCTCAAAATATATCCCTTGAAGAAATCCGGAACTTATCAACAAACTCAAAAATTCCAGAAAATGAAACTTGGAACAATGAATATGAAAAAATGAGTGCAGAAGCTTTAAAACAAGAATACGAGGATGCATTACGGAAAGAAATGTACGGGGATGAATATGAAGAAATTAATGAAAAATTAAATGAAACTGCAGAAAAACAAACGTTTGATTTCTCTCCCAAAGGCGATGAACAAAAACAAGGAAATCAAGCCTATTATTCTGGTCCGGCGCTTGTAAAAGTTGAATTAGAAGATCAGGAGCGCAAGCATGTTTTTATTAAGATTCCAGTATTTGTTTGCAAAGGTGCAGGAACAATTGTCGTTGAAATAGAAATTGATCAATACGGTAAAGTCAACAAAACAAAAATAATAGCAGCCCAAGCATCGCAAGATTTAGATTGTATGACCAATGAAGCCATCAGAGCTGCAGCAGCAAGTATTTTTGGAATTAAAACGTCCGAAAAAATAACAAAAGGGAAAATAACATATCAATTCATTCAGCAGAATTAAACGAAAATACAAAATAATATTAACTTTACAAGTTGACGAAATCAAATAAGCTATGATAAAAGAAAATTTGATACAATATTTTGAAAATTCAATTCGTGGAAATTGGGACAAAAAGGCACTTTGCGATTATGGCAACGGACATCTCACTTACGGAGAAACTGCCAATAATATATTCAAAATTCACAAACTCTTTGAAGACAGCGGGATTCAAAAAGGAGACAAAATCACTTTGATTGGAAAAAACTCCGGAAATTGGGCAAGTGTTTATCTCGCAACAATTTCATACGGGGCAGTAATTGTCCCTTTGCTTCAGGATTTCAAACCCACAGACATTTATAATCTTGTAAATCACTCAGAATCTAAACTTCTTTTTGGCTCTCCACTTATTCTGGAAAGCGTGGAATTTAAAAAATTCGAAACGCTGCAATGCATTTACAATCTGGAGGACTTCAGTCTTAATCATGATTGCAACGGCAAAGGGGTGAAATTTCCGAAAAATCATCCTGAGGTAAAAGAAAATGATTTCAAATTCGCTAAAATTCCAAATGACAGCTTGGCTGCAATATTATACACATCAGGCACCAGCGGACAACCCAAAGGAGTCATGTTAAACCATAACAGTATTGCAGTAAACATTAGATATGCACAAGCAAACATGCCACTCATTTCTGAGGATAGAATTGTATCTTTCTTACCTTTAGCTCACTCCTACGGCTGTGCATTTGAATTTCTATATCCCTTTAGTTTGGGTTGTACAATTACATTCTTGGGAAAACTACCTACACCAAACATTGTCGTTCAAGCATTTAACGAAATTAAGCCTCGTTTAATTCTGACAGTCCCGTTGGTAATAGAGAAAATATACAAAAATAAAATTAAACCAGTACTGAATAAACCAACTGTGAAAATCATTGCAAAAATTCCGTTGGTTAACAAAATTATATTCAATAAAATCAGAAAATCCCTCGAAGAAAGCTTTGGAAATAATTTTAAAGAAGTGGTTATCGGCGGAGCAAAACTTAATCGTGAAGTTGAAGTTTTCCTGAAAAAAATACGTTTCAGATTTTCTGTAGGTTACGGAATGACAGAATGCGGACCACTAATTGCATATGATGGATGGAAAACAACAAAAATTCATTCAACCGGAAAAGCGATTGATGCATTAGAATTTAAAATTGACTCCCGCGATCCACAAAACCGCGTCGGTGAAATTCTAATTAAAGGGGAAAATGTCATGCTTGGATATTATAAAAATCCTGAAATAACAGCTCAAACTATTGAAGAAGACGGTTGGATGCACAGTGGAGACTTGGGAATTATTGATAAAGACGGATACTTATTTATCAAAGGGCGAAACAAAAGTTTGATCCTAGGTGCTTCTGGGAAAAACATTTATCCCGAAGATATCGAATCAAAATTAAATAACCTCCCGCTTGTCAGCGAATGCCTGGTTGTAGGCAGAGATACAAAAATTGTCGCAATGGTTTATCCAGATCATGATAAACGGAAATTATTCGGGATTAAAGAAGATGAAATTGAAACCGCATTTGCAGATTACAAAAATGAAATAAACGAAGACTTACCTGCTTATATGAATATCAGCAGAATCGAGATTCGAGAAAAAGAATTTGAAAAAACTCCAAAGAAAAGCATTAAGCGTTATTTGTATAAGTAGAGGTTGGAAGTTTGAGGTTGGAGGGTTGAGGTTTAAGGCCCCGACATGCGTCGGGATTGCTTCGTGTTACATTTTTCAGTTCGCAAACTCCTGAAAAATGACACTCAGGGAATTTGAGGTTTATCGTTTCCAACCGGTGACTTCGAGATGATTTCGATGAAAAATCGAAATCATCTCGAAGTCACCAGCTGTAAAAACAAAGATACGTAGTGGCGTTCCAAAAGCTTTCGGGAGGCGATTAAAAAAAAGTCATTCGATGGAAAAAGGGAAAACAATTGTCATTCAATGGAAAAAGGAAAAACAATTGTCATTCGATGGGAAAAGACGTGGATGCATTCCGAAAGCTTTCGGAATGCGAAAATATCAATCACAGCAAGCAGCAAGTAGTTTAGCACAATACAACCGTTTGAAATTTTAAATTTTGAATTTGGGTTTTGGTACTTTTTTTCTTAATGTTCTTAATTGCTTACTGAACTTAATGTTTCCTTTTTTCACCATTAAGGCATTAAGAAAATTAAGGTTTTCATTAAGGTTTCAGTAGTTTAACACAATGCAACCGTTTGGGATTTTTATGTTTGTTGCTTGTGATTTATTTGTTATTTGGGATTTGTTTTTTGTCTTTTGTTATTTGGGATTTGTTATTTCAAATTACTCAAATAAGTCATCACTAAATCACGATATTGCCCTGAAGAATCAAGTGCAATTTGCTTTAATTCACTGCGAATTTCATCTTGGTTTACAACTGACTCATTATAAAAGAACTCCTCAATACATGTCAAGGCTTCGATTGTAACAGTCATATCTTCAGATTTCACAAAAGGGATAAAAACAGACAAATATGCACCATAATCCAGTCCCGACTGCCAAATGGCTGACAGCAATTCAGAAAGCCCATCATTCCACTTTCGTGACGACAATTCATCTACAATATAAGCGGAAGCGGCCTTATTTTTAACATCCATTACTAATTTAAGGATTGTATCCTGAACATCAGCGGAAACATTCCTTTGATATAAATCAAAAACTGCAGGAAACATTTTCACATTTCCCATCTCCCTGATTTTATTAATGCTATCAATTAATACGACGCTATCATTCGATAACAATTGCTTTACAATCGCCTTTTGTTCTTCATTCAATTTTTCAGACATAATTCAAACTTTTTGCAAAGTTAGCCATTTATTGCACATAGAAAACACATCCATTTATACCGATTGTGATTCAAAACTACCGATATGCTACGCTTTACTTCGCCTATCGGTGTTGAATCTACATCGGCATAATACTTGCAATTTTGATTAATAAATGGTATTATTTTGAAAATCATCATATTTCAGTACTTTTACAAAAAAAACAATATGAAAATTGTTATAACAGGCGCAAACGGGCAATTAGGACAGAGCCTTAAAAAAATCAGTAAAGCTTTTCAAGCAGATTGGATTTTTACAGACATTGGCGAACTCGACATTACCAATAATCTTAGCCTTAACACCTTTTTCAAAGCCAATGCCCCTGATTTTCTTATAAATTGTGCAGCATTTACAGCAGTTGACAAAGCAGAAACAGCACAAGAAAGTGCAAATAAAATCAATCATCTTGCCGTTGAAAATATTGCAGTCGCATGTCAAAAAACAGACTGCAAACTAATTCATATTTCAACCGAGTATGTGTTCGATGGCAAACAGTACAGGCCATATATTGAAACTGACCCTTGCAAGCCACTTTCAATTTACGGACAAACGAAGCTTTCCGGTGAAAATGCGGCTAAAGAGAATTTACTAAACGCAATAATTATCCGAACATCATGGCTTTACTCTGAATTTGGAGAGAATTTCATGAAAACCATGCTTAAATTGGGAGAGACACGTAAATCATTAAATGTTGTATTCGACCAAATCGGCAGTCCGACTTATGCAGAATCACTCGCAGCAGGAATTATACGGATACTTGAAAAGCATCAGAGAGACAATCTGTGGGAAGCCGGGATTTATCATTTTTCAAATCAGGGCGTTTGCTCTTGGTACGATTTTGCAAAATGGATTATGGACAACGCAAAACTAAATTGTCAAATTCATCCAATTACGACAGACCAATATCCAACACCGGCAAAGCGTCCATTTTATTCTGTACTTGACAAATCGGAATTTGAAAAAACATTTGAATACCGCATCCCCCATTGGACAGATGCTGCAGCAGAATGTCTTGCAAGCTTATTGCTTTAACTGTGCAATATCCCAACCGCTAGGTTCTTGGTAAATGCGTAAATTAAACTCTGGAACAGTAGCCAATATATGATCAAATATTTCCGCCTGAATTGCCTCATAATCTGCCCAAGCTTGAACTTTACTAAACACATAAATTTCTAAAGGCAATCCTTTAGACTCAGGCTGCAACAGACGTACAAGAAATGTCATTTCTAAATTAATGTCATCTCTTGATTTCAGATAAGCAGCTACATAATCCCTAAATATCCCAGAATTGGTGATTTTTATTCCTCGTTGCCTCTTGTCTTCAATTATTTGTTTTACCACATCATTTTGCAACAATGTATTTAATTCTTCATTGCTACAAAAATGAACTGTATTCATATCGAGATGAAAAGCACGCATAATTCTTCGTCCACCAGACTCCTCCATACCTCGCCAGTTGTTAAAACTCTGTGAAACCAAAGTGTAAGTTGGAATGGTAGCAATTGTTTTATCCCAATTTTGAACCTTTACCGTGTTTAAGGTAATTTCAATCACATTTCCATCCGCATTATGCGAAGGCATTGAAATCCAATCACCTATACGCACCAGATCATTTGCTGAAATTTGTATTCCGGCAACCAAACCCAAAATAGAGTCGCGAAAAACCAACATCAAGACTGCGGCCATAGCACCCAATCCACCAATAAAAACAGCCGGATCTTTATTTACCAAAATTGCTAATATCACAATTCCAAAAACAAAATAGGTAAAAATTTTCAGTACCTGTATATAGCTTTTAATGCTCGTTCCTCGTGATTTACCAGTAGTATGATTATATATTTCATTTACCCCATTTAGAAACGAGCTAACGACAAGAATACTCAAAACAAGCATATAAATTTGAGTTCCTTTTTCAATCAAATTTGTTAAAACAGGAACATTTGGAAAAGCATACTCAATGGTAAAGAAAACTAAAATTGCAGGTGCATAATGTGCAACCCGTGAAAACACCTTCTTCTCAAGTAAAATATCATCCCAGAGGGTTTTGGTTTTCCTAATTAACCGTGTTAATGATACTAATAAAATCCGTTTTGTCAAAAAATCAACAAGCCATCCCAACGCAACAATCGCTATTAAAATAACCAAAACAGACAATATTTCTGCAAACTGGAAACCCAGCCCTAAATCCATTAACCACTTTTCAATTAAAATGCCAATATTTTCTTTCATGATTTCAAATTTTATTATGACGAATATACTAAAAATATTTGCAATAAAAGGACAATGCAAAATCTTTCCACCAACAAACATAAAAAAAACAGCAAGCATTTCCAAATTTTCACTAATTTAGCCAATAATACCGATTGTGATTCAAAACTACCGATATGCTACGCCTATCGGTGTTGAATCTACATCGGCATTATACTGGCATTTTTGATTTTAAAATGGTATAACTAGCATTTTACATTATGAAAAACTATTTGCTCACAATTATCATCATTTTCGGATTGTTACAGATACTGCAAGCACAATCGTACGACGAAAACTTCACAGAGGAGAGGCTTCGTTTAGATTTGTATCACTTCGGAACAGACAGCACTGAGAATTACAGTTTAAAACGGTTTGTAAAGGAGACTCCGTACAGCGGCCCAAAAATCAATTTATTGTCAGAGCAATTGCACGCTACTTACATCATACAAGTTCGTCATGGGGATAATTATAATCTACTCTTTTCAAGACCATATAAAACCATGTTTGAAGAATGGCAAGACACAAAAGAAGCTCCTTACAAACATCGCGTATTTGAAGAAACGCTATATATCCCTTATCCAAAAATTGGAGTGCATATAGAGATATTGTACCAAGCACATCTTGGCAGTTTTGAGAAAATTTGGGAAAGCTATTTTGATCCAGAAAAAAGCGAAACCGAAATTTCTCATCAACAAACAGATTCCGAATTAATATATGGCAAGGGTAAATATCAGCAAGCGGTTGATATTGCAATTATTGCAGAAGGTTATACCGAAACCGAAATGGATAAATTCATGAATGATGCAAATAGAATAACAAATCATTTTCTTAATACTCCACCGTTTAGTGCGCATAAAGAAAAGTTTAATTTTTATGCAGTAAAATCTATATCAAAAGAAAGTGGCACCGATTTACCAGGAGAAAACATCTGGAAAGAAACCGCTGCAAACAGCCGTTTTTACACCTTTGGCAGCGAGCGATATCTTACCACCCTATCCTATCATCAGAGCATGGATATCCTTAACGGCATTCCTCATGACCAAATTGTCCTACTTGTAAATTCAGAAAAATATGGCGGAGGTGGCGTATTTAATCATTTTTCAGTCGTAAGTTCAGGTCATTTTTTATCAGAAATCGTTTTTACGCATGAATTTGGACATGCGTTTGGCGGGCTGGCTGATGAATATTACAGTTCATCAACAGCATATGTTAAGCATCCTGATTTGAGTTATGAGTTAATTGAGCCAAACATTACAAATTTAGTTGATTTTGATAAAAAATGGAAACACATGGTTTCAGATACCACGCCCATTCCAACCCCTGACACACAAACATACGACAATCAAATTGGAGTATTTGAAGGCGCCAGATATTTAAGTAAAGGAATTTATCGTCCAGCTAGAAATTGCAGAATGAAAAGTAATCATGCCGATTTTTGTCCTGTTTGTCAAAATGTTTTAGTTAAAATGATAAACTTTTATTCGGAAAACAGTTCAAATTAAAAATGCAAATGCTTCACAGAACGTCCATCATATCGAATAATTCGCAACGATTCAATTCCAACATTAATATGATCAGCGACATATTTTTCAGTGATTTTCTGATCGCTTTTATCCGTTTTCACACCGGTAGAAATCATTGGTTGATCGGAAACTAATAATAAAGCACCCGATGGAATTCCATTTGCAAATCCGGTAATAAAAATTGTAGCAGTTTCCATATCCACGGCCATAGCACGTGTTTTCTTAAGGTACTTTTTAAAACGCTCGTCATATTCCCATACTCGCCGGTTTGTTGTTAATACCGTTCCTGTCCAGTAATCGCGTTTTGCATCACGAATACTTGTTGACACAGCACGTTGCAGCATAAATGCCGGCAGTGCAGGAACCTCTGGTGGAAGGTAATCATCCGATGTACCTTCTGAACGAATTGCTGCAATTGGCAAAATTAAATCTCCAAGTTGATTTTTCTTTTTTAATCCGCCACATTTCCCAAGAAACAAAACTGCTTTTGGATGAATCGCAGTCAACAAATCCATAATAGTAGCCGCATTTGGGCTTCCCATACCAAAATTTATTATGGTAACACCATTTGCTGAGGCAGTTGGCATATTTGCATCGGCCGTAATCGCAACATTATATTTTTTTGCAAACATATCAACATATAACTGAAAGTTTGTCAATAAAATATATTCACCAAAATTTTCAAGTGGAGTTTGCGTATATCTAGGCAACCAATTTTCAACAATTTCTTGTTTTGTTTTCATAATCTGTTTATTTTAATGATAATCATTAAATTTGTACAAAAATAACATAATGCAGGAACTTAATCTTCCAAAATACAAATTTCGATTTGAAAAACGAGAAAATCAAGCCTTTATTTTTGATGCAATTCGAAAAAAATTCATTCTTTGCACACCAGAAGAATGGGTCAGACAGCATTTAATTCAGTATTTCATACAAGAAAAACGCGTTCCATCAGGACTAATTTCAATTGAAAAAGCCGTACATATCAATGGTTTAAGCAAACGCTATGATGCTCTAATTGCTGACAAACAAGGAAAACCCATTGTTTTAATTGAGTGTAAAGCGCCTTCTGTAAAAATTAGCCATACCGTTTTCCAACAAATTGCTGAATACAACTTACATTTTCATGTTCCCTATTTATTTGTAAGCAATGGATTATCTCATTATATCTGTAAAATCGATGATGATAATAAAATTAACTTTTTAAAAACAATGCCGGAATATCCAGATTTATAGCAATGATTTTATAGTTATCATCCTCTTCAAACTCACCATCAGCAAAATCATACTTGTTTTTCAAAATGTTTAAATAAATGAGTTTGTAATAAAACACCCTTATTCAAGTAAATCTCAACTCCTCAAATCTAAAAAAAACAACTTTATGCATTTTTTCAAAAAGATAACCCGGAGCGCCACACTCCGGGTTAAGCCACAACAGAAAAAGCACGCTTAAATCAGGAGGGTCTTTTCACAAAGGAATTCGCCACGCTGATCAAGCTTCATAATTCCACACCTAGGCGTGGAAAATATTGCATACAGATTAAGGCTAGCTTGTATCTGCAATAAAATCGATTCATTCAATAAAATTAAGTCGCAACAAAGCCAAAGAACATCCAAAAGAACATCCGTTCAAAGACGTAATAACATTTAATATGGTTGCAATTAATTTCATGCTTTGTTGCGACTTAATCAATGGTAAAAGTAATGAAAATTAATAAAAATCCAATTTAATTTGATGAATTATAGTGAACAAGTGATAAATAAATCAATAATGTTGACAAAAGTAAGTCATGCAGATTTCGAAAACAAAAATGATTGACAAACAAATTGCAATGATGGAAACACAAAAAACCATGATTAATGCAGAGATACGCTACCTACGCTTACCATAATTTTTATTCTTTCGTGATTTTTTAGAGGATTTATAGTTACGTTTCTTAAAATTCTTCCTGCCTGATTTAATCCATGCAGGAGTTTCCTTAGGAGCAAAAGGAACCGACAACTTATTTAATTTTGTTTCAATAAGCCTTTCAATCTGATCAAAATCACCCATTTCATCAGGAGTAACCATAGTAACAGCGACACCGGTTTTATCTGCCCTGGCAGTACGACCAACGCGATGCACATAATCTTCTGCATCATTAGGCACTGAATAATTAATAATTAAATGGATGTTTTTAATATCAATTCCCCGGCTCAAAACATCAGTAGCAACTAAAACCCGAAGGTTTCCAGCCTTAAATTGACGTAAGATTTCTTCACGTTCATTTTGCTCAAGGTCAGATGACACACCTTCAACGTTCAATTTTGAGCGTTTAAGCGCACGCACAACTTCACGCACCTTTAGTTTTGTAGAAGTAAAAATCAGCACCCTTTCATACTGAGCTTCGGTTAAAATATGCTCAATTAATGGCATTTTATGTTTTTCTAAAACTGGATAAACACGCTGATTAATTCCTTCGGCCGGTTTAGACAAATTAAAATTGAGCTCGGCAGGCTTATAAAGCAATTTTCGGGTTAATTGGCGAATTTTTGGTGGCATGGTGGCTGAAAACATTAGCGTCTGACGTTTTTTCGGAAGATAGGTACTAATTTTCAGAATATCTTCAAAAAATCCCATATCCAGCATTTTATCTGCTTCATCCAAAATAAAATGACGAAGATTTGAAAAATGTACTCCACCAAGCTTTAAATGAGAAAGCAAACGACCTGGTGTTGCAACGACAATATCAATTCCATCCGTTAAAGCCCGTCGCTCTGTATCCCATCCGGAGCCGTTTCCTCCACCATAAATTGCAATGGATGTTAAATCAAGAAAATAAGCAATTCCTTGAATTTCACGATCAATTTGCACTGCCAACTCTCGTGTAGGAACAACAATCAAAGCTTTTACACCTTTTGAATTAAGATTTTGATCTCGTAACAAACTTAATAAAGGAATCACAAAGGCCGCAGTTTTTCCGGTTCCAGTTTGGGCACAAGCAATCAAATCGGTTTGTTTTAAAATTAAGGGAATTGCATGTTCTTGAATTTCCGTTGCATCGGCAAATCCCATGTAAGCGATGGCATCAATTAAAGCATCGTCTTGTATTATTTCGTCAAATCGCATAATTATTTTCTATTGCTGCAAAGCTAAGAGAAAAAATCATACTTGTGAAATACGGTTAAAACACCTCAGCATCAGTTTTCAACAATTTAAGTTGTATCCTTTTTCTTGCAACATCAACATTCAACACCTCAACAATCACATGCTGATGCAATTTCACAATTTCAGCCGGATCAGAAACAAAACGATCTGCCATATTTGAAACATGAATTAAACCATCCTGCTTTACTCCCACATCAACAAAAGCGCCAAAGCGAGTTAAATTCGTTACAATTCCAGGGAGCTTCATTCCTGAATGCAGATCCTCCATTTTTCGAACTGCATCCGAAAAGGTAAATACTTTAATCGGCGGACGAGGGTCAAGCCCCGGTTTTGCAAGCTCATTCAAAATATCATTAATTGTTGGTAATCCAAAATCCTTAGTTACAAAGTCTGCTTTCGGGATAGTTTTAATGTAATCTGAATTTCCTATGAGCTCATTTAATGTTTTTCCTGACTTTCGCGCAATTTCTCTAACCAAGCCATATGCTTCGGGATGCACTGCGCTATCATCCAACAACTCAACACCATTTTTCACACGTAAAAAGCCTGCAGCCTGCTCAAACGCTTTATCGCCCATAAGTTTAACTTTTTTCAAGTCTGAGCGACGCTTTATTCCTCCGTTTTCCGCCCGGAAATCAACAATATTTTGAGCAAGTTTTGTACCTAATCCGCTTACATGTGTTAATAAATGTCGGGATGCAGTATTCAAATCAACCCCAACGGCATTAACACAACTCTCAACGACTCTATCAAGGCTTTCCTGCAATTTTTTCTGATCAACATCGTGTTGATATTGCCCAACACCTATTGATTTCGGATCAATTTTCACTAATTCAGCAAGCGGATCAATCAAACGACGCCCAATACTAACTGCACCACGCACAGTAACATCATATTGTGGGAACTCCTCCCTTGCGACAGCCGATGCCGAGTAAATTGACGCCCCATTTTCACTTACCATAAAAACAGACACATCCCGTGAAAAACTAACCGTTTTAATAAAGGCTTCGGTTTCTCGACTTGCCGTTGCATTTCCAATTGCAATGGCATCAATTTTATAGGCATCGACAAGGCTTGAAACTTTCTTTTTAGCTGTTTTCACATCTCGCTTAGGCGGATGAGGGAAAATGGTTTCATTATGAAGCAGTTCACCAACAGCGCTCAAGCACACAATTTTGCAACCAGTGCGAAAACCAGGATCGATTGCTAACACAGCTTTTCGTCCTAATGGAGGAGACATCAGCAACTGCTTCAGATTTTCAGCAAACACACGAATTGATTCCGCATCAGCTTTTTCTTTATACAATGCTTTAAATTCTGTTTCCATTACAGGCTGCAACAAACGTTTATAGGAATCATCAACTGCATTTTCCACATGATTTGCTGCCCGTGTTTCAGATTTCAAAAATATGCGATATAATTGCTCAAGTGCCTCTTCACTATCCGGAGCAATATGCACCCTTAGAAAACCCTCTGTTTCTCCTCTACGGATTGCCAATACACGATGTGCAGCTGATTTGCGAATAGGTTCTGAAAACTCAAAATAATCAATAAATTTTCCGGCAGCTTCGGGGTTTTCTTCTACTTTTTTCTTTATCTGCCGAGATGTTATCACCCCATATCGTTGAAATAATCGACGCATGGCATTTCTTGCATGTGCACTTTCACTTACCCATTCTGCAATAATGTCGCGAGCACCTTGAAGCGCCTCCTCAACACTTTCAACTTCATCATTTAAAAACTGATATGTTCGCGATTCAAAATCAATATCTCGCTGAGCCATCAATATTTTCGCAAGAGGTTCTAAACCTTTTGATTTCGCAATACTTCCACGAGTTTTTCGCTTTGGCTTATATGGCAAATAAATGTCCTCTAGCTCGATCAGATTATCACAATGCTGAATTTTCTGTTTCAATTCTTCGTCCAACAAGTCCTGTTCAGCTATCGACTTGAGCACTGCCTCCTTGCGTTTTTCAAGTGCATCAATTGCTTCATACGCTTTTTTCACGGCTTCCACTTCCACTTCATCCATACTACCGGTTCGCTCCTTACGATACCGACTGATAAAAGGAATAGTAGCACCCTCCAACAATAAATTAAGACAAGATTTAACAAATTTAGGCTGCAAATTCAGCATTTTTGAAATCAATTGTACATGTGAATTATTCATATGAAAATATTTTAGCGCAAAATACAGTTTTTTGTACAGTTTTACATCAAAATCACAATGATTTCTTGAAATATAAACAAGATACAAGCTTGATAAAATCGGGTATATTTGTTTTCCCGACATAATTTGTATTTTTACACCAATTATAAATGTGAGAGATATGAAGAAATATTTTGCAATCTGCTTTATCATCGGGTTTACATTAAGTAGTATGGCTCAAAATGGAAAAATGGACGAAACAATAATTCAGGAAATAAGATTAAGTTTTGACATTAACGACCCAGATAATAAAGCGCTGATGAATGTCATTAGCAATAATAGTATTAAAGACCTGGCAGTAAATCGGATGAATGCAGGCAAGCTTGATCATCATTTTAAATATAAAGTGGAAGTTACAGGCATCACAAATCAAAAAAGCTCTGGTCGTTGCTGGATGTTTACAAGCTTAAACAGTTTGCGCCCTGAAGTAATTAAAAAATATAATTTAAGTGATTTTCGATTCTCAGAAAATTATTTGTATTTCTGGGATCAAATGGAAAAATCAAATCTTTTTTTGGAAGCAATCATTGAAAACAGTGACAAAACAATTGATGACAGAAAAAATGACTGGCTTTTCAGCAATCCGATTGGTGACGGTGGTGTGTGGAACTCATTTGCAAATTTAGTGGGAAAATATGGGTTAGTTCCTGCGGCAGCAATGCCAGAAACTCATCATTCATCCAATACGGCATTTTTGCGTAAAATGTTAAAACGAAAACTTCGTGAACAGGCGCTTGAACTACGCGAACTCGCTAAAACTAAGGCTTCGGGAGAACAAATTCAAGTAAGAAAGAAAGAAATGCTACAAGAAATTTATCGCATCCTGGCACTAAGTTTGGGAGAACCTCCTACAGAATTCGCCTATCGATTTATAGATAAGGAAGGGAATATCGGAGAGACAAAAAAATATACTCCACTCTCCTTTTATAAAGAAATACTACCGGAGTACAATCCAGACAATTATGTCATGCTAATGAATGATCCTACAAGAGATTATTATCAATTATATGAAATTGAATATGATAGAAATGTAATGGAAGGCAAAAACTGGATATACATTAATTTACCAAATGACAAATTTAAACAATTTGCCATGGCAAGCATAAAAGCAAACGAAGGCATGTATGCAAGTTGTGATGTTGGAAAACAGCTTAGCAAAGATGCCGGCACCTTAGACATAAATAATTTTGACTACACATCACTTTATGGCGTTGATTTCACCATGGACAAGCGGGAAAGAATCATCAGCAAAGAAAGTGGTTCATCTCATGCCATGCTTTTAATGGCGGTAGATGTAAACGAAAATGAAACGCCAACAAAATGGCAATTTGAAAACACTTGGGGTTCTTCTTACGGTAATAATGGATATTTGACATTTACGGATGAATGGTTCAATGAATACATGTTCCGCTTAGTTATTAACAAAAAATTCATCGATAAAACAACCTTAAAAGTGCTAAATCAGAAACCAATCAAGCTTCCCCCATGGGATCCAATGTTTATGCAGGATTTATAAGGGCAGTAGAGCGAAAGTAAGCCCAAACATTCATTGCTTACTCACATCTCATTCAGCGACAAAGAATATACACAAATACACGTACTAAGCAAAACAATTTTTTTGTAACTTTGTAAAAACCAGTTGAAAATACTATGTGTGGAATAAGTGGAATTTTTTCATTTCAAGATGATGCAGGACAGTATAGTGCTGTTACAAAACAGGCCATCGCCCAACTCAATAAAAGGGGACCTGACAATTTCGGAGAATATAATGACACGCATGTTAGTTTTGGACACACGCGACTCTCTGTAATTGACCCTAGCCCATCAGGCAACCAGCCATTTATAAGCAATGACGGGAATACTGTTGTAATTTTCAACGGAGAATTTTATAATCACAAAAGCTTTCGCAAAGAGTTGCAACAAAATGGATATCGTTTTCAATCAGATTCAGATACTGAAGTTATTCTTCATCTCTATCGGAAATGCGGTTTGAATGTAATAAAATTCATTAATGGATGCTTTGCACTGGCAATTTGGGATAAAAAAAAGAAAGAAGTTCTGATTGCAAGAGACCGATTGGGAATTAAGCCATTATATTATTATCAAGATGCTAATTTCTTTGCTTTTGCATCAGAAATGAAAGCACTGTTACAATATCCTATTGAGCGAAAAATAAATCCGGAAAGTCTTTTTAGTTATTTCCAATTGAATTACATCCCCGACCACCAGTCTATGATTCAGAATGTCCGTAAGTTAGAACCGGGACATTATATGATTATCCACAAAGAAAGGGTTATTAAAGAACGTTTTTACAAAATCCCTAATCCTTCTAGTCAAACTAAAAAACCTGACAGCTACGAGGATTCCCAAAAACGAGTAAAAAAACTACTCAATAGTGCAGTTGAAAGGCGCATGATATCTGATGTACCGCTTGGAGCTTTTCTCAGCGGAGGATTAGATTCATCAATAATTGTAGCCCTAGCATCCCAACATACAGAGCACCTAAATACATTCTCAATCGGTTTTAAAGGTGAAGCTTTTTTTGATGAGACTTCTGATGCTGAGCTGATTGCAAAAAAATTCAACACCAACCACACGAGTTTTTCACTTAGCAAATCAGAGCTTTACAGTAATTTACATGAAGTTTTAGATTATATTGACGAGCCCTTTGCTGACTCATCCGCATTAGCAGTTTATATCCTCAGCCAACACACCCAAAAACATGTAACAGTAGCATTAAGCGGCGATGGAGCCGATGAAATGTTTTCAGGATATAATAAACATCTTGCTCACCAAAAAGCCTTAGAAAATAATTTACGAAACACAAGCATAAAAAACCTTAACGGATTATGGAAAAAGTTTCCAAAATCCCGACAAGGAAAAATCTCAAACAAAATCAGACAGTTAGCACGTTTTTCTGAAGGATTACGGCTTGATGATGCCGAAAGATATTGGCTTTGGTGCAGCCTTTCCAACGAAAAAAGCATCTCAAAATTAATTAAGCTAAACATTAATAAAGACTTATATAAAAAACGTAAATCGGAGCTTTTGTATTTTGTGAAAAAATATCCTAAAGACATGCATGCTGTGTTATTATCTGACATGCGCATGGTGCTGAGTCAAGATATGTTAATGAAAGTTGATTTAATGTCAATGGGAAATAGTTTAGAAGTTCGAACTCCATTTCTTGATCATCATTTGGTTGATTACGCCTTTAAAATGCCGTTTGATTACAAAATGAAAGACGGGATTAAAAAACGGATTTTACGAGATGCTTTTCAAGATGAGATACCCGAGTCATTACTTCAAAAACCTAAGCATGGTTTTGAAGTGCCACTTTTAAACTGGTTTCGTACAGAACTATCAAATGAGCTGAACGAAATAGTTTTCAATCGTGATTTTCTGGAGTCACAAGGGATATTTCACACGGATGCTGTTATGCAAATGAAAAAACAGCTATACAGCAGAAATCCTGGGGATATTCATGCACGCATCTGGGCAATGTTAGTATTTCAAACCTGGTATAAAAAATATTTAAGCTAATGCCAAAAGTTTTACGCATAATAAACCGATTTAATCTGGGAGGTCCCACTTACAATGTGGCATACCTGAGCAAATATATGGCTCCTGAATTCGAAACATTGCTAGTGGGAGGAAAATTTGGAGAATCAGAAGGATCATCAGACTTCATCATTAAAAAGCTCGGACTTCACCCGATTATCATTCCAGAAATGCAACGAGAAATCAACGCAAAAAATGATTATATCGCATATCAAAAAATAAAACATATTATTAAAAGATTTCAACCTGATATCGTTCACACTCACGCATCAAAAGCTGGTTATATTGGCCGAAAAGCGGCAAATAGCCTGAACGTTCCTGTTATTATACATACTTTTCATGGTCATATATTTCATTCTTATTTTAACAAATACAAAACTCAATTTTATAAAGAAATAGAACGAAATCTCGCAAAAAAATCAAATAAAATTATTGCAATTAGTGATATCCAAAAACACGAATTGTGTGATATCCATAAAATTACGAATAACACAAAAATCAAAGTTATTCCCTTAGGCTTTGATTTAGAGCGATTTCAAGAAAATTATGACGAAAAACGAGCAAGTTTTCGGGCAAAATATAAATTAAAGGATGATGTTCTTGCCATTGGAATAGTTGGCAGGCTGGTTCATGTTAAAAATCACAAAATGTTTATCGATTCAATCGCAAAAATAAAAGCAAGTACCAATAAAAAAATTCGAGTTTTTATCATTGGTGATGGCGAATTGAAAAGTAAATTAATAGCGCAAGCACAATATTTAGGGCTACAAACATGTGACACTCAACTAAACGGTCAAATACCAGATATCATATTTACCTCTTGGATACAGGATATTGACTGGGCATATGCCGGTTTAGATTTAGCCTGCTTAACCTCTTTAAATGAAGGCACTCCGGTAAGCTTAATTGAAGCACAAGCAGGTCGCACACCTATTGTTTCAACCAATGTTGGAGGTATTGAAAATGTAGTTATCCCCAACAAAACTGCACTTTTATCCTTAAATAATAACACAGAAGATTTTACACATAAGCTTTCAGAAATCATTCAAAACGACAAAATGAGACAATCGATGCAACAGGAAGGATGGGATTTTGTCAGTCAGCGCTTCCATTATAGCAGATTAGTAAATGACATGAAAAGCCTTTACAACGAATTACTTTCAGAAAAATAATCTTTAAAAATCAATACAATAGAAATACAATCCAAGCAAATTAATAGAATAAATTAAAATTTTATGTCTTTAAAAATCAAAATTTATTACTTTTGGAAATATAAAATGAAAGCATGCAAATCAAACATTACAAATATTTACTAATTGTACTGGCAATAATAAGTATAAGCCTAACATCCTGTCGCAGTCTTCGCCCATCTGAGATGTTTATAATTGAAGATGATTATCCATTAGCTGAATTTGAACCCAGTGAAAAAGAATATGAGATTAAACCGTTTGATAAATTAGCACTTCGGATAACAACAAACGATGGTTTTTCATTAATCGGATTGGGAAATTCGCAACAAATGGGCGGAGGAAATAATAAAGAAAGACAAAAAGGCTTAGAATATTTAGTTGAATACGATGGACAAATAAAGCTGCCTACCCTTGGCCGAATAAGCATCACCGGAAAAACCATTCGTGAAGCAGAAAAATATCTTGAAAAAGCATACGCAGAGTATTATCAACAACCATTTGTGCTTATAGAAGTAACCAATCGTAAAGTTATTATTTTTAAAGACGGAGGAACTAAGGGCAGCGTAATTACAATTCCATCAGAAAATCTAACATTGGTTGAAGCACTTGCGCAATCTGGAGGGATTACAGAAATCAGCAAATCATATCAAATTAAGCTAATTCGAGGAGATTTAACCGGAGAGCCCAAAGTATATTATTATAATATTTCACATTTAAAAGAACTTCAAGGCAGCAATATTTTACTTGAAGCCAATGATATTATTTACATTGAAAGCAAGTCTAAATATGTAAGTCGAGTATTAAAAGAAATTAGCCCATACATTACCTTGCTTACGATGGGACTAACTGTTTATGGAATTTTCATCGCCCCCTAGCTTATGAACCAAAATAAAATCCCAATCATAAACCAAAAATTTGACTTTTTCACCTTTCTTAAGGTATTAAAGAAAAGCCTTTGGATTATAGTTATCAGTTTTATACTGGCATTTGCCATTGGATTTATCTATTTAAGATACACTGCCCCAAAATATGAATCAAGCAGTACACTTCAGGTATCAACTAAAAATAAAACAAATGAAATTCTGGGTTTTGATGATATGTATGATACGGGACTAGAGCCGGTCATCGAGTTACTTCGTTCCACTGAGTTTTTAAAACGTTGCTTCACCTTACTGCCCCTTGAAGTAAGCTATTACAAACAAGGGACATTTCTCTCAAATGAATTATACAAAACTGCGCCATTTGAAGTAGATTATCAAATCACAAACGGAAGCCTTCTAAACCAACCCCTTAATGTAAATTTTAAAGAAGGCAAAATCACTTTGATTTATGAACTCAATGGGCAAGATTTTGAATACAATTTAACCCCAAATCAATGGGTAGATATTACAGGAGGAGCAATAAAATTTAAAATCAATAATTTCGAACAAATTAACTTAACTCAAGGACAATTAAATAAAAACGAATATTATTTTGTTGTTAATTCCTCAAAACAAATAATTAACGATTACTCTAGCCGACTAAAAATCAACATTCTTAACAAAGTTGCTGGAACAATTGAGATTACATATATTGATAAAAACGCAAGAAAATCTGCAGACATTGTAAATATAATATCCTCAGAATTCATAAGATATGACATTGAAAAGAAACGAGAATCTGCAGACAACATCATCAATTATATTAACAAACAACTTGGATTAGTTTTCACTCAATTAGATTCTACCGAGAAAGAATTGCATGATTTTAAAAAAAGCAACAAAATATCAGGATATCCTGACCCCAATTCTGGTCAGATGCGTACTTCAGGTATGGGGGTGCCAATATTTACAACTAAAATCACCGAATTTGAAAATGAAGTAATAAACATTAGTTTTGAAATACAAACACTTAAACATATATCATCACAAATTAAATCTGCACACAATATTAATGTGTATGAATTAATGGCAATGCTCACAGGAACTCGCAGCGAAGGATTTATGTCAAACATGCTAAAATCAATGCTAGACCTATATGATGAACGTGCAGTATTACTCAATGATGTAACGGAAGACAATCATAAAATAAAAACAATTGACAAACAAATTGAAGCGAAAAAAATACAAATCCTAAACTTTATTGAAACAACAATTGAACGTTTAGAACAAAGTAAGAAAAACTATCAGAAAAGAATCGATGAATATGAGAGCGAAATATTTACTGATACATCCTATCAAGAAATTGAATTCTCACGATTACAGCGACTCTATACAATCAATGAAAACTTTTATCATCAGCTCATTCAAAAAAAGGCTGAATATATGATCTCACAAGCTGGATATGTATCCGACAATACAATACTAGAGCATGCTACCGTACCTAAAAGTGCTGTATCCCCGTCCAATAAAAATGTCTTAGGAATTGTCTCTATTATTGCACTATTCATTAGTTTCATTATTATTTTATTCCGATATCTATTTTATAATAAGATCAGCACCATTCAAGAAATCTCAAACTTTACTGACATCCCTATAATTGGTGCAATCCCCTTATACAGTAAGAAATCGCAACATTCACAATTAATTGTACATAAAAGTCCGAAATCCATTATAACTGAGTCATTCAGAAATATTCGTTCAAACATGGAATTTCTAACGGACTCAACTTCATCTCGAATAATTACCATTTCTTCTACCGTTTCTGGGGAAGGAAAAACCTTTGTTGCAATTAATCTCAGTGGAATTTTAGCAATGACAAACAAAAAAGTCGTGCTAATTGACCTAGACCTCAGGAAACCAAGGTTGCACAACTCTTTTGAACTTGAAAACACGAAAGGAATATCAACGATTCTGATTAAAAAACATAGCATTGAAGAATGTTTACATCAATCAGAAATAGATAATCTTATGATTCTCACATCAGGCCCAGTACCCCCAAATCCTTCAGAGCTAGTACTTACTCAAAACTACTTACACCTGCTTGAAGATTTAAAAAAATCATTTGATTTTATTGTTATAGACACCCCACCTATCGGAATTGTTACAGATGCAATACGCTCATTTCAAAACTCCGATTATTCACTATATGTTACAAGAGCAGGCCAGTCTCCAAGGACTTTTATTTCATATATTAACAAAATCTCAGAAAACAAGATTGCAAACAATTTAAGCCTTGTATTAAACGGAGTAGAAGAAAGTACAGGAAAGTATGGGTATGGATATGGGTATAACTATGGATACTCATACGGATATGGATATTCATACGGGTATAAGGATTATGTAAGCAACAAAAATTATTACGATGAACCTGAAAAAGGAAAAAAATCATGGTTCAAATTTTTAAAACGAAAAAAACAATAATTAATAATGGGTTTTGAAATTATACTAATTCTCACTTTTTGTATTGCATTGGTTTTAGGATACAGCCTGAACAGGTTCTTCCTGAACAGACCACTGAAGTTTTTGGTTAAAAAAGCAAACAAATCGGCTATCCGATGGAGCAGTCAGTCAAAACCAATTTTTGGGGGCATCACTTTTTTTTCACTGTTTTTTATTGGATTTATCGCTTACATGCTAATAATAGATACAAGCATCCTTACAAACCCCAAGTACATAGCACTGTTTATCACGGTAACACTCTCATTTTTCATGGGACTAGCTGATGACATTATCAATACACCACCCTCATTTAAATTTATCATTCAAGTACTAAATGCAATTATCTTCATTGCTTTGGATGTCTATATCGTTATTTCGCCTTTCCCAGTATTGAATTATATTATTACGGGCTTGTGGGTTGTTGGTATCATGAACTCTATCAACATGCTAGATAATATGGACAGTGTTACAAATTTAGTTTCATTAAGTATAATTACAGGCGTACTATTTAGCTTAATCTTAACCAATGGAGAAATAGATTTCATAATATTTTTACTGGCAATTACTGCCGGAAGCATGGTTAGTTTTTTATATTACAACTGGAATCCATCCAAAATGTATATGGGGGACAATGGCAGCCAATTTCTCGGAACTATTCTTGCATACATTGGAATTATCTATTTTTGGAATGCAATCCCTCTCGAAGAAGTTTCTTTCGGATTTAACTCAAAACAAATTATAATTGTCATTTTCGCTTTTATTGTTCCATTAACAGATACAACGACCGTCACCATAAATCGACTTATGAGAGGACAATCCCCTTTTATCGGCGGACGCGACCATACAACACACCATCTATCTTATGCAGGCCTTTCTGATCGTGAAGTTGCTCTCACACTTTTTATTATTAACAGTATCGGCATCGGAATTGCTTTTTATGTCATTCACAACACACCCGATTGGAATTCAAGATGGTTTTGGTCGTTAATTAGTATCGCTTTTATTATCTTTGCAAGCTTATATAGTTTGACAAAAATAACGAAAGCAAAATAATGATGATAAAGAAAAAACAATTTTGGAGTAAAGTATCTATCCCTTTAGTAATAACCTTTCTTGGAGGCTGGTTTGTATTACAAACCTTTACTAGTGCAGACAAACCATATGATAGCGATACCACAAAAACCGATACTATACATCTTAATTACGCAGTAAAACAACCAACGATACCTGAAAATTTGCAACTCGCTGGTGAAACTGTTCCTGTTCATTTATTTGATGTATATGAAGATGTTGACAATGAATTTGTTGTCAATTCATATTGGCACTCATCCACCATTCAAACATTAAAACGGGCAGCACGGTATTTTCCGGTAATTGAACCAATTTTGGAATCGCATGGTGTTCCAGATGACTTTAAATACCTCTGTGTAATTGAAAGCAACTTACGAAACGCCACCTCTCCTGCTGGTGCTAAAGGCTTTTGGCAATTTATGAGAAGAACTGGAAAAGAATATGGTTTGGAAATAAATTCATATGTTGATGAACGATATCATCTTGAAAAATCAACACATGCGGCATGTAAATACCTGAAAAAATCCCATAAAAAATTTGGAAGCTGGACACTTGCTGCAGCGTCATACAACATGGGGAGTGCTGGACTTCAGCGCAGACTAAAAGAACAAAAGGTTGATAATTATTACGATTTATTGCTCAATCCAGAAACTGCTCGCTACGTTTATCGAATTATCGCAATGAAATACATGATGCCTGAACATACAGCGTACGGATTTATTATAGATGATAAATACAAATATCAATCACTAAAAACCGAAATAATTAAAGTCGATACTGCAATTAGTAGTCTAGTAGATTTTGCCTTTGAGCATGGAACGAATTACAAAATACTTAAATCACTAAATCCTTGGTTAACCAACAAATATTTAATTAATAATTCGGGAAAAACTTATGAAATTACGCTTCCTAAAGCAGGCACAAGACCAAGTAAACCTGCTGTCAATAATTCCTTTTAAGACTAAACTTTATCTGTGATTATAAGTTATTAAGGAAATGGAAATGGAAAAGCACAATAGGGCATGGATACATGTAATCGGCGCAAAGGTGCACAATCTGAAAAACATTACCTGTCAAATTCCCAGAAATGAAATAACAGTCATTACAGGATTAAGTGGTAGTGGGAAGTCATCATTGGCATTTGACACTATTTATGCTGAAGGACAAAGGCGATATCTAGAAACCTTTTCAGCTTACGCAAGACAATTCCTCGGTAATTTAGAGCGCCCTGAAGTGGATAAAATCACAGGCCTCAGCCCCGTTATATCAATAGAGCAAAAAACAACAAATAAAAACCCTCGATCAACAGTTGGGACAATCACTGAAGTTTACGATTTCCTTCGACTCCTTTATGCCAGAGCAGGCATAGCCTATTCTTACAAAACTGGAGCACCGATGGTTAAATACTCCTCGGAAAAAATTAAATCTATTATTCTTGATGACTTTCCTGAAAAAAAAATTATCCTGCTTGCTCCTTTGGTAAGAGGAAGAAAAGGACATTATCAAGAATTATTTGAACGTGTCAGACAAAAAGGTTATATACAGGTCAGAGTGGATGGGGAAATTATCGACATTAATCCAGGCATGAAATTAGATCGATACAAAAATCACTTTATAGAAGTGGTTGTCGATAAAATAAAAATCAATGATAAGAGCCTCTCTCGACTTAAAAAGAGCTTAGAATTATCACTTGATTTAGGCGATGGAGTTGTAATGATTGTTGATAACGAAACAAATCAATCACGATATCTTAGCAAGCATCTTATGTGTCCGGACACGGGAATATCTTATGATGAACCGGCTCCACATCATTTCTCATTCAACTCCCCACAAGGTGCCTGTCCTGAATGCAATGGCTTAGGGCTCATCAATCAATTTGACATCAATAAAATTATTCCTGAAAATAATTTATCAATCAGCCAAGGAGCAATAACACCCATCGGAAAATACAAGAACATGCTATTGTTTTGGCAATTAGAAGCCTTGTTAAAACAATACAAACTAAACTTAGACACACCGGTTAAAAACATCCCGAAAGAAGCAATAAACGAAATAATGCACGGATGCGAGAAGCCTCTTATTTTAAAAAATACACCCCTAGGCAATAGTGCCGGATATCAAATTCGTTACGATGGCTTATTTAATCTTTTAGAAAGTAGAGCAAAAGAAGAAACCCAAGTAAAAGAAAATAAACGGTGGAGCAAACAATTTGTCAATAAAAAAACTTGCCCCGTTTGTAAAGGACAGCGCCTAAGAAAAGAATCACTATACTTTAAAATTCATGATAAAAATATTGCGGAACTTGCTGCTATGGATATTAGTGAATTGCTTTTTTGGTTACAGGATATTGAAAAACAATTAAACAAGAGACAATTAGAAATAGCAAATGAAATATTAAAAGAAATCCGTACAAGATTACAATTCCTGATTGATGTTGGGCTAAGCTATTTATCATTAAATCGCTCTGCAAGATCACTTTCAGGAGGAGAATCCCAACGAATTCGGTTGGCAACACAAATTGGCTCTCAACTAGTCAATGTACTCTACATTCTTGACGAACCCAGTATCGGACTTCATCACAGCGACAATGAACGGCTGATTAAATCGCTCAAAGATTTACGTGACAAAGGGAACTCAATTATTGTTGTTGAACACGATGAAAACATAATGCGTGCAGCAGACCACATCATTGACCTTGGTCCCGGAGCTGGTGCCTATGGCGGGAAAATTGTTGCAGAAGGAGATTTAAACTATATTTTAAAAAGCAAAAGCCTTACAGCAGATTACCTATCAGGTCGAAAAACCATTCCTCTGCCAGAAAAACGACGTGAAGGAAACGGAAAGTCAATCACATTAACTGGATGCACAGGAAATAATCTGCAAAATATTGATGTTGAATTTCCACTCGGGAAATTTATTTGCATTACAGGTGTTTCCGGATCAGGAAAGTCCAGCTTAATTGATAACACACTTTATCCAATTTTAAGCAAAAAGTTCTATCGCTCAACAAAAAATCCTTTGCCATACAAATCAATCAAAGGACTTGAGCATATTGACAAAGTAATTGAAGTAAACCAAGCCCCATTGGGTCGAACTCCCCGCTCAAACCCATTGACTTATACCGGAATCTTTACGGATATAAGGAAACTATTTGCAGAGCTTCCTGAAAGTAAAATTCGTGGATATAAGCTTAATCGTTTTTCATTTAACGTAAAAGGCGGCCGTTGTGAAACCTGTAAAGGCGGGGGAGTCATCCCGATAGAAATGAATTTCCTTCCAGATGTTTATGTCCGCTGCAACGACTGTCAGGGAAAACGATATAATAAAGAAACCCTGCAAGTCAGATATCGTGGAAAAAACATTAACGATGTACTTAACTTGACAATCAACAAAGCGGTTGAGTATTTTAGTGGCATTCCACAAATTAAAAATAAATTAATCGTTTTACAGCAAGTTGGATTAGGATATGTCACACTCGGGCAATCCTCAACTACATTGTCAGGAGGAGAATCACAACGGGTAAAACTCGCAACAGAACTTATGAAGCGAGATTCGGGAAAAACCCTTTACATTTTGGATGAACCAACAACCGGATTGCATTTTGAAGATATCCGAGTGCTAATGAATGTATTAAATAAACTCACAGACAAAGGAAATACCATACTCATCATTGAACATAACCCAGACATCATCAAATCTGCTGACTATATTGTTGATTTAGGCCCAGAAGGAGGGCGAAAAGGAGGAAAACTCATGGGCAGTGGAACCCCAGAGGCAGTTGCAAAAATAGAATCCTCACTTACAGGTGCATTTTTGCGCGACATTTTCGAGCAAGAAAAGACTAAATCAGAATGAAACAGCGCATTGCATATCACTCACTCGGCTGCAAATTAAATTTTGCAGAAGCCTCTTCCCTATCCGATGATTTTGTTTCGCATAATTTCATGCAAGTTCCTTTTAACCAAGAAGCAGATGTGTATGTTATCAACACTTGTTCAGTAACAGAAACTGCAAATGCAAAATCAAGAAAAGCAATTAAAAAAGCGATTCGAAAAAACCCAAAGGCAATTGTTATCGTAACCGGATGTTATGCACAATTAAAACCTAAAGAGATTGCAACGATTCAGGGAGTTGATTATATATTCGGCACCGGACAGAAACAACACATAGAAGCTATTATTGAAGATTTATCCAAACAAAAATCTCCTCATTTTATAAATTCCGATTTCCAAACAATTGAGGGTTTTTACCCTGCATGGTCGAGTGATAGAACCCGTAGTTTTTTAAAAGTACAAGACGGATGCGACAATTTCTGTACTTACTGCACCATACCGCTTGCACGCGGGCACAGTCGGAACATTTCCATTGCTAAAATTTCCAAACAAGCAAGCGAGATCGCGAAAGCAGGTTTCAAAGAAATCATCTTAACCGGTGTAAATATTGGAGATTTCGGTAAATCGAGCGGCGAATCATTTTACGAACTTATTAAAGCACTTGGAGAAGTTGATGGCATTGACCGGTACAGAATTTCAAGCATAGAACCCGATTTACTGCATCATGAAATCATCGATTTTGTGTTGGAGCATCCGAAGTTTATGCCACACTTTCACATTCCCTTGCAAAGCGGCTCTGACAGTATGCTTAAACTCATGGAACGGAAATACGACACCACACTATTTCGCGAACGAATTAATTACATCCGAAATAAAAATAAAGATGCTTTCATTGGGATTGATTTAATTGTTGGTGTCCCCGGTGAAACGGAAAGTTTATTTCAAGAATCTGTTGAATTTGTAAATTCACTTGACGTTTCATTTGTCCACGTTTTTACTTACTCCGAACGAGAAGGGACAAAAGCACTGGAGATTAAGCCAGTAATTCCACATTCAGAGCGGAAAAAACGCAGCAAAGTGATGCACAAGATATCCGAATTAAAACACCATCAATTTTATATGTCACAACAAAAACAAAATCGACCTGTACTATTTGAGCAATCAAAACACCAAGAATTAATATTCGGATTTACAGACAATTATATTAAAGTAGGTGTTCCAATCAATAAAAATCTCAGCAATGTCATTAAATTGATTAAATTAGATGAATTAAATCCAAAAGGTTATTTTGAAGGTAAAATATAAGCTTATGAATTTACAACTTTTATGCAGTCAAGTAATACAAATTGCGATTCAAACCGGGAAATTTATTCAACAACAGCAAACAAAAATTTCCTTTGATAATATTGAAAAAAAAGGATTAAATGATTTTGTTACTTACGTAGATAAAGAGGCAGAAACGCGGCTGGTTGATTTTCTAAAGCCTTTGGTAAAAGATGCAGGATTTATCACAGAGGAAAAAACAATCCCGGAAAGTCAGCATGAATACACATGGATTATTGATCCGCTTGACGGGACGACAAACTTTATTCATGGTCTTTCTCCTTATGCAATATCAATTGCACTACAACGCAATGGCGAAACAATTTTAGGTGTTATTTACGAAATATCCTTAGATGAGGTGTTTTATGCATACGAAGGCACCCATGCATATTTAAATAACAAACCTATTCATGTATCAAAAACTGTACACATTAATCAATCGCTAATTTCCACAGGATTTCCATATAACGATTTCTCTAGATTGGACAATTTCATGAAAAGTTTAAACTACTTCATGCATCACACTCATGGTATCAGACGTTTAGGTAGTGCAGCCACAGATTTAGCATATGTTGCTTGTGGGCGTTTTGAAACATTTTATGAATATAACTTAAAGCCCTGGGATGTTGCTGCAGGAGCATATATCGTTCAAAAAGCAGGTGGAAAAGTTAGTGATTTTAAAAATAAAAATCAATACGTGTATGGCGGTGAAATTGTCGCAACAAACGGGCATTTACATGATGATTTTATGTCAACCGTACAAGCCTACATGAATACAAAATAAAAACAAACATAAAATCGTTCTATTATTAAAATACAGCACTATGAAAAAAATATTATTCCTCGTTTTTACCGTACTGATTGGGCTCAACACAAATGCTCAGAATTTAGAATCATATTTTCATTATGCCCCATTTTATTCTCCTGATGGTGCTTATATTGAAACCTATTTAAGTACAATTGGAAATTCTGCGGTTTTTGAAGCTACTGAAAACGGATATCAAAGTAAAATTGAGGTAACTATCCTGTTTAAACAACAAGACACAGTCAAAAAATTTGAAAAATATGTCCTAAAATCACCAGTCATAAAAAATGAAGACGATCCAAAACCAAACTTTTTAGATCAACAGCGAATCTCAATTAAACCCGGCATTTATAATTTTGAACTAATCATTAAAGACTTAAATGCAGAAGATAATCAATTCAAAATTAATGACATAATACGCATTGATTTTCCTGAAAACATGCTAAGTTTTTCAGGAATTCAAATTTTAGAAGATTACTATGAATCCACAAGTGAAAGCATATTAACAAAAAACGGGATTGATTTAATCCCTTATGTTTCAAATTTCTTCCCCGGAAATATAAACTCGATAAAATTTTATACTGAATTATATAACAGCCAGAAAATAATTGGCGATGATTTTTTAATTCGCTATTATATAAAGGAAGATGAAAGCGGAAAAACGATTCCAAATATCGCTCGCTTTAAACGCATGTCAGCAGAAAAGTATTTACCCATACTTGGGGAATTAAATATTGAAAGCCTGCCATCCGGAAATTATCAATTAGTTATAGAAGTATTAGACAAAAACAATAAAAAGCAGAAAGAAGTCTCCTATTTTTTCCAACGCAGTAAACCCCTTAGCCCCATTGATTTTGAAAAATTAGAAAACTTTGAAATGAGCCAAATGTTTACAGGAAATATGGAACATTCCGACTCACTAACAAAATACATTCAATGCTTACGACCAATTGCGAACGAACGTGAAAAACAGTTTATCGATCATAAAATCAAAACTGCTGAGGCAAAAATAAAACAACGCTTTTTCTATTCCTTTTGGTACGACAGAAATGCAGGCGACCCAGGCAATGAATGGGACGTGTATTACAAACAAGTAAAACTAGCAGATAAATTATTTAGAACCCGAATAAAGGAAGGTTTTGAAACAGACAGGGGCAGAGTATTCTTAGCCTACGGCTCCCCAAATGACACCTATCAATCAGGACATGAACCTAGTGCCTATCCTTATGAAATTTGGTCGTTTTACAAAATTGGAAGTCAACGAAATCTAAAATTTGTATTTTACAACCCAAACTTAGCAGGTGACGATTACGAATTGTTACACTCAAATCTTAGAGGCGAATTACAAACTCCAAACTGGCATCGTTTATTAAACAAACGGAATAATGACCTTTATAATCAAGACGTAATGCAAAGCGATAATCAGTGGGGAAACAGAGCATTAGAATATTATAATAGTCATTAATATGAACGGAAGTGTTTTAAAGGGGATGAATGGGGCGTACCTATTTTTTCCCGATGATGAAACGACAATATTATCAGCGGGTAAATTTTCATTTGTATATCTTGGAGCAGACCTAAATACAAAAAAGAAATGTATCATAAAACGACTGCATCCAAAAATTGAAACAGATAAACATGCAGCCATTCGGTTTCTGGCAGAAGCAAACATTCGAGTCAATCATCCTGCAATTATAAATACGCTTGACTTGATTGTGCAGGGCAACAAACGCTACATGGTTCAAGAATTTATCCCTTCAATTAGTTTAAAGGAGCTAATAAGAGAAAATATAGTATTAGCAAACCACAAACTGATTGCAAATATTTCAATCAAGCTTTTAGATGCTATTCAAGCGATGCACGAAGATGGTATCATACACCGAAACATTAAACCATCAAACATATTAATCGCTTACGATACAGAAACGAATAAAATTAATTGGAACAATCCGGATGTCAGGCTAATAGACTTTGAATTATCGAAAACTAAAGATAACATTCCTGTTTATACTAAACACGAAACTCGCAGCCCATTTTCTATCGTTTATTCCTCACCCGAAATTTTATTAAGACAATATGACAGTTTGGTAAATCCAGCTACTGACCTTTATAGCATTGGTTTAATCATTATGGAAATGTACACAGGACAACCTGCATTTTTCACCGAGAACCCCGCAAAACTCATTGATATGCAGCTGAATAAAAAAATCAAACAACCTGCTAAAATGTATAATCATTTATTTGAGATTATTCAAAAAGCCACAGACAAACTTCCAGTGCAGGGATCGTTGCAAAAAATACCAAACGAGGTAATTATAAAAATCCTACAAGAAGGAATAAAGCTTAGATATCAGACAGCTACGGCAATGAGAGATGACATGATATCATTTCTAAAAGATCCGGGAGAAAAGCCAAAAACAAAAACTAGCGTAATAAAAAAGCTGTTGAATAAATCATAAATTAAAAACTTTGTAACTAATCAGTATCAGCAAAAGTAGCTAATCACCGCAAATCGGAGAAAGAACATTGGAATCAACAAGAGGTTGCAACCTCTTGTTTGATATCCGAGGTTCCATATTTTCTTTTTTTGCATCCGCCATGTAGCTGATTATCGTGCCATCGTTTCAAATGCGTCTAAATAGTTATACCATTTATTAATCAAAATTGCAAGTATAATGCCGATATATATTCAACACCGATAGGCGAATCAAAGCGTAGCATATCGGTAGTTTTAAATCACAATCGGTGTTAATGTTTTTAATTTTAGCACTGAGTAGTTACAAAACTTTTTGTACTTTTAGCTTATCACAAAAAAAGATGAAATTATGATAACAGATGAAGAAAGAATAAAAGAATCTATGGAGGAAAAATCCTGGCAAGAAATAAAATCAAATGATAGTTGGGGCATTTTTAAAATCATGTCTGAATTTGTTCAGGGATATGAAAAATTTGCAAGAATTGGACCATGCGTTTCAGTTTTCGGCTCTGCGAGAACTAAACCAGAGAATATATATTACCAAATGGCAGAAGAAGTGGCCGGAAACCTCACCAAATTCGGCTATGGAATTATTACCGGTGGTGGCCCAGGAATTATGGAAGCAGCAAACAAAGGTGCTTTTGAAGCTGGTGGAAAATCGGTCGGATGCAATATCATATTAGAATTTGAACAAGCACCAAACAAATATATTCCAGAAGAAAATCTAATAGGCTTCGACTATTTCTTTGTCCGTAAAGTCATGTTTATGAAATACTCTCAGGGTTTTATTGTATTTCCCGGAGGGTTCGGAACTTTTGATGAACTGTTTGAGGCAATCACACTTATTCAGACAAAAAAAATAGCATCCTTCCCTATTATTCTTGTCGGGAAAGATTACTGGTGTGATATGTTCAAATGGATAGAAGCTAAAGTACTTAACGCCCAACGCAATATTTCACCAACGGATTTGGATATTTTTCACATTGTCGATACAACTGATGACGCTGTGAAAGTCATTAATGAATTCTATCAAAAATACGAGCTTAAACCGAATTTCTAAACAATACAAGGGAGTTTATTCTACTACGAAATAAACTCCCAATAATTATCTCTTGTCACATAATGTGTTAATGCATCAGGATATGCCTGAATAAAAGACTGATGTGGGCGTTTCGTTTTCTTACTAAACTTGATTTCCCAGGCTTTTAAACTTTCATTCCCCTCTTCAATATAGTCTAACTCAGCACCGGTATAAGTTCTCCAAAAGTAAGCACCACATCGAATATTATTATTGGCCAAGTATTTTTTACGCTCAGCCACAATAAAATTTCCCCACAATTGACCAATATCATTACGAAAATCTAATCGTTTAAAATTATCGATTAACATATTTCGGACACCATTATCGTAGAAATAATATTTATCCATTTTTGTCACCTCTTTTCTCAAGTTTCGACTATACCCACTAAGTCGGAAAATCACTACTTCCGTTAATTTTGCCGATCTATCAGCATATTTAGCGCTAATTGTGCTGATAGACTAATGCTATTAGCGCTAATTCTGCCGATAAAAAACAATATTAGCGCAAATTATTTGTATACATTATTAACAGGAAATAAATCGGGGTGCAGACAAAGTCAAAAGTGGTAAATGTTTAAATTTTTCGAATACGCTCCATTTCACGTTTCATATCTTTTTCTTTAATGCCTTCTCGCTTATCATGCAAGCGTTTCCCATGAGCTAAGGAAATTTCAAGTTTTGCAAGTCCTTTCTCATTGATAAATAGCGCAACAGGAATCACGGTATATCCTCTTTCTTTAATCCTTTTATGAATTTTTCGAATTTCTTGTCGATTTAACAAAAGCTTTCTTTGTCGTTTTGGTTCGTGATTATATATTGAACCGAATCGATACTCTGAAATATGTAAACCCCGAACAAACAGCTCATCACTTTCAACAACACAATATGCATCTGTAAAGCTGACCTTTCCATTACGGATCGACTTTATTTCGGTTCCACGCAATTGAATCCCTGCTACAAAATGCTCAGTTAACTCATATTGATATGATGCCTTTTTATTCTTAAATTCACGAATCCGTTGATTTTCCATAAATAACTTTTAAAATAATTCAATAATAGGTCTTCTCACTGCAATAATAAGAAAGAACACAAAAACATGTGCTGCAATACTAAACAAAATTGAAAGAATCCCAAAAACTTGTCTTTTATCTTGATCTAAATTCACCAATTTTTGAGTGCCAATCCAAAATACAACAAATGCATAAACAATTAACAATATTAAAAAAAACATGGATTGAAATAAGGCTGTAATTTCAATTGGGATATATCCAATAATCAATGGAAGACCGAGCATCCAATAAAGAAAATCAGTATTCCCTTTGAATTCAAATGATTTCAAAAGGAATCGCATCAAAAACACAGACAAATAATAACTTGTATAAAGGCCTACCCCTAATACTAACGAATAAATAATAATAAACCAATTCGGACCAAATTGAGTTTCTACATCAATAAGCATCCCAATCATTTCTGCTAACACAAAAATGCCAATTGCCGGAAAAATAAATTCATTGCGGAACTGCTTTACAGAAAACTTTACTTTTTTAACACTTTCCCATACTGCAATTGGGCTACCTATTAACTTACCAAGCAATTCAAACCGCTTATTTATATCCATTCGCTTCATGATTAAACAAAAATACAGAAAACATCAAACATTCCACGTGCTTCATTGAAAAAAATGCATTAAATTTGTTTACATGAAACTTCATCCGAATGAACACATAAACTTAATTGTAATTTTAGGACCCACTGCCAGCGGAAAAACTAAAATTGCAACAAATCTTGCGATACAAACTGATTCAGAAATTATTAGTGCAGATAGCAGACAAGTTTATAGAGGAATGGATATAGGAACGGGAAAAGATTTAGCCGATTTCAAAGTCGATAACAAAACTATTCCTTATCATTTAATTGACATTGTTGATCCTGGATACAAATATAATGTCTTTGAATATCAAAATGATTTTTTCAAAGTGTTCAAATCAATAACAGAAAAAGGGAAAATGCCAATTTTATGTGGTGGGACAGGCATGTATATTGATGCAGTGTTAAAAGGATATAAACTTGTTCATGTCCCAATCAATGAATTACTACGTAAAGATTTAGGCACAAAACCATTAGAAGAATTACAAGGAATATTAAGCAAATATAAATCGGAACATAACCGCAGCGATACTGACACAAAAAAGCGTGCAATCAGAGCAATAGAAATACAAAAATACTATAAAAATCATCCAGAAATATCACTAAGCATCCCTACAGTAAAGCCCATCATCTTTGGAACAGATATTTCACGAGAGTTACGCAGAAAGCGAATTTCAAAGCGACTTAAAACACGTTTAAATGAAGGCCTAATTGAAGAAGCGAAACAGCTTTATGAAAACGGACTTACTATTGAAGATATGATTTATTACGGACTGGAGTATAAATTTATGGGCATGTATATTTCAGGACAAATTGATTTTGACAGCATGCAATCAAAACTCGAAATTGCGATTCATCAATTTGCAAAACGCCAAATGACATGGTTTCGTAAAATGGAAAAAGAAGGACATAAAATTAATTGGATTGATGTAAATACACCTATAAATTTATTGACAAAAAAAATAACTAAACACTTGCAATAATAAAAGACTAAAACACAAAAACTACCTGCGTATTTTCACCGAATAAAATTAAGCATTTATCTCTATTTCAAAAGTCCTGTTCCCATAGTACTTTAGTTATATATAATTAAAATACAGGAATCATGGACTCAAAAAACTACAACATTGCCGATGTAGCATTGCCTTTGCTACAATTCTTTCATTCTAAAAAAAATCAAACCAATCAACAAAAATCGTCAAAACGCTTTACATATATGACGATTGCATTGAGTCTATTTTTAGGGATACTCCTTTCTGGAAATGCGAATGCTCAAGTTGCCGAACTATATGCTTCTGGTAATACAACAATATGCGAAGGTGAAAATACAACCATTGCGGTATCAATCGAAGCATCTGTTGGACCATACACCGTGGTTTATTCTGATGGGAATTCAAACTTCACTGTAAACAATTACCATAGTGATGAAACGAGCGATGATGACATAACAGTATCTCCGACAACAACGACAACTTATTCTTTAGTTTCG
>JAYEFQ010000125.1:0-2158 GCA_034658655.1 Bacteroidota bacterium | reverse complement strand
AAGAGGCTATTCTCAAGAATATTTGGCAATGGAATTAGGTATAGATACAGCAACTTATGGTCGAATTGAGCGAGGTCAAACAAAGTTAACTGTTAATCGCTTGCTTGAGATTTCAAATGTCTTTGATGTTGAGCCGTTTTGTTTTTTTATCGACGAGGCACGAGAGCATTTAAACGGTAATCTTTATAAAGAAATTAGCATTTTAAAATTAATAACGCAGGAAATATTAGAAACACTTAAAAAACAAAAATTATGAAAAAACAACATGTTATTTTAGGAATTATTTTATTGGGACTTGCTTTTGCGCTGAGTTCTTGTGTGAAAGATCAATCTTCTGTTGAAGGCCGAATTACTTATGATGGATGGTTAACAGGAATTGAATATAATGCAGTTGATGCACGAGTTGAATTAGATCATATGTCGTATGATAATGGAATTGTTTATACCAATGATGATGGTTATTACCAATTTACTGATGTATATGATGGGGGAGATTATCGCTTAAAAGCTAGTGTTACAGTCAATGGCACTGAATATTCTGGTACAAGCAGCGCTTTTACGCTATCTGGTGATGAAATTAAGACAGTAAATCTGGTATTGGAATAATACAGAATAATAGATATTGTAAAGCTTAAATTATCTTGAGCTTATCTCGTAAAGGCTATATGAAGCGTTTGAAAACCTCACTACAGAAAATTGGTGAGGTTTTTTGTATACATTACGATTTTTTGTCGAACAAAAAAACAGAAGATAAATAGTTGATAATTAATTGCTTCCTTGTGTTTTTATAAAAAACGCTGAATAATGCGGATTAAGCTTGTGCTGTTGCCCCTTTAGGGCTTGACGCTGTCAGGAGTTAGGGTTTAGGAGTTAGGGTTTAGGAGCTCCGACATGCGTCGGGATTGCTTCGTGTTGCATTTTTCAGTTCGCAAACTCCTGAGAAATGACACTCAGGGAATCAGGAGTTAGGAGTCAGGAGTCAGGAGTCAGGAGTTAGGGTTTAGGAGTTAGGGGAAATCTGTGAGAAGAAAGCACTAAATTCCAAACTTTCACTCTGTGCTAAACTGCTTGCTGTGATTGATATTTTTCGCGTCCAGAAAGCTTTCGGAATGCGTCTTCGTCCTTCCCATCGAATGACCATTGCTTTCCCTTTCCCATCGAATGACAATCGCCTTCCCTTTTCCCATCGAATGACAATTTCCCATCGCCCGTTCTTATCCAGAAAGATTGCTGCGAGGAGTTTTATTACTTAATATATGACTATACTTTTGAAAAATATGATTATATTTGGGAAAATAAGCTATCCGCCAGTGGCGGATTTAATTCAATAAAGGCTCATATTTAATGTGGGGTTCATCGTAAATTGAAAGTTTATGCAAGTAATAAAATTTAGTGATAAAATGAAAGTGAAGTGCTTTCTAAAACCGCATTACGCATAGTCAAACCATTAAATGCAATTTAAAACAATGTCACAAACTACACAAATACCCGAAAACCAAACAGAGAAGAATGTAGCAACCGGACAACTCGCCATTAGCTCCCAAAACGGAATGATAAGCACATCGCCATTAGGCTCATGTGTGGCAGTTATTGCTTACGATAAAACTTCAAAAACCGGCGGAATTGCCCACATCATGCTTCCCGGTAAATCACCAAAAGAAAATAAGACGGAGGAAAACAAATATGCCGAAAACGCAATTGAAAATTTGTTGGATGAGTTAAAAAAGTCAGGCAGCAATAAAGCAAATATCGAAATTTGCCTGCTTGGCGGGGCAAATGTTCTGAGAAAAGAAAACGATACAACTGCTGATAAATTAATTTTTAGTGTCTTTGAAATTATGGAACGGAAAAAGCTAAGCATAAAAAGAACATCGCTGGGCGGATACGAAAGACGCACTGTGAATTTGTATTTGTATTCGGGAATTGTTACTTTTATACTTGGAGATAAAAGCGAAGCGGAATTATTTAATTTTATTCACGGAAATACAGGGGGTATGAATTATGAATAAAGACACCGATAAAACTAAAGCGCAACTACTTGCCGAACTGACTGCCGGACAGGCAGAACTAGCAGAATTACGCAAAAAAAGTAAAGAGGAAGAAGATAAACTGAACGCCTCAAACCAACAGCTTGATGCGTACAACCAGCAGCTGCAAG
>JAYEFQ010000124.1:0-11105 GCA_034658655.1 Bacteroidota bacterium | reverse complement strand
CGAATAATAAAATTTATTTTTTTGTATTGTTCGCAATTTGCACCAATGCCCTGGCTTGCTCTGCAATAAAGCGAAACACAATAATAATTAAAAATCCTTCTAAAGGAGCAAGAATAATATTGATAACCCCCCCACCTAACATATCTAAACCAGGAAGTCCACCGGTACCAAAAATAGTACTGACCAAAGCGACTCCAAAACCTGCAATAGCAAAAAAGCTACCTAACCATTCTCCAAAACTTTGAATAAAGTGAGTAAAAACAGGAGTTGATACAAATTCATCAGATACTGTGCTTGATTCCAACACTTTATCTTTACGATGCCACCAAATTTGGAACCCTACCCATGAAGCGGCAACAACAAAAATCCACATGAGAATAAATGCAACTACAAATTTGAATCCGCCACTAAATAATTTGTACTCAATCGCTTGATACAAAATGAATAATGGCATTAACAAATTTAATACCGCAAAAACAACATACAACCAAGAAAATGGACGTTTAAAGAAACTTCCATTATCAACTAAGTTAAGTCCTGGTTTAATAAAATCAAAAAAAAATCCCTTCATAATTAATTAATTTAAGTTAGTATTTTTATTTTTCTTCGTTCAAATATATAAAAATTTGTTTAATAAAAAAAAATATCCGATAAAATCAAATAAAATATTGCATATCAAAAAGAAGCGGGCAAATTATGATTTCAAAAAAGCATTGACCACATGAAAAATCGATTAGGGTCTGCTGAAAAACACTAAACACAATAATTGTCAAATATTTATATCGGATGTTTTGATGTTAACTTGGTGCCACACTGCTGCTTACTGGTTTTTGTGAATAATATGCGCTTGAAAAACGAATATTTTTCAGCAGCACCACTACAATAAATCCATGCAGTAATTGTAAATATGGGTAAATTAAAAAATCCTTGCCAGTAGGTGCTTTTCCACGCCTCGGGGGTTTGCCCAATCCAGTGTACAAGAAAAACAATTCCCGTTGCAATAATTGCAGGAATAAGGCCACCACTTAATATTGACAACCATTTAAATCTTATCCGAAAAACAAGCCTTTCAATCAGTTTTATATTATAAGATGCCATAAAAAAGTTAAAAAGGAACTGCTTTAAAAAGGCAAACCCAGCATCTAAAATCCCAAAATCGTAATTGATATAAAAAACGATAGAACCTGTGATAATACCAGCAATTACCCCCATCTTCATGTTAAACCGATGATGTGCTAAATGCTGAAGATATCCAAATCCGTTATTTAAAGATTGCTTTATATTCACAACAATTATTTCAACACCGAAAGTAAAAAAATATTTTCACTGAGCAAAAGTTAGAATTTTATCAGTAAAAATACAGAGTAAAAATAAGCATTATAGCTGATATACATTTTATCATTTAAAAGCTATCTTTATCATACAATTAATTCAATTTAGCGAATTAGAGAAAGGGGTCAGTGACACTTTGAGGAGGGTGTTTCTGATCTTCCCTTTTTATAGAAAATTGTCAATCAATGGGCTTGTTATTAATAAATCGAACCGCTGCATCAATATGACGGTACATTTCCTCATCTTCATTAATAAATGGCACCTTGTTACGAAAATCAGCAACAAATGTTTGAAGTTTTTCAGACGTTTTATCAAGTCCTTTAAACTCTAAAGCTTGCGATGCAGCAAATATTTCAATGGCAAGTATGCGTTCTGTATTTTCAACAATTCGGATTAATTTGGTGGCAGCATTTGCTCCCATACTTACATGGTCTTCCTGCTCATTGCTACTAGAAATACTGTCAACAGAAGCCGGTGTACACAATTGCTTATTTTGTGACACAATGGCTGCAGCAGCATATTGTGGAATCATAAATCCTGAATTAAGGCCAGGATTTGCAACTAAAAACTCCGGCAAATCACGTTGTCCGCTAATCAGGCGATACACCCGACGCTCAGAAATATTTCCTAATTCAGCAAGTCCGATGCCGAGATAATCAAAATTAATTGCCAGCGGCTGTCCATGAAAATTTCCTCCTGACACAATCATGTCTTCATCAGGGAAAATTGTCGGATTATCTGTTACTGAATTAATTTCAGTTTTCAAGATATCTGCTACATGGGAAATTACTTCTTTACTCGCACCGTGAACCTGCGGGACACAACGGAATGAATATGGATCCTGCACATGTGCTTTTGCCTGTACAATAAATTTTGATCCATCCAATAAGTCACGAATTTGTTTTGCTGTTTCTATTTGACCTTTGTGCGGACGAATTGTGTGCAATGATGCGTAAAACGGATCGATTCTACCGTCATAGGCATCTAAGGACAAAGCAGCTGCATAATCTGCCAGTTTTGACAACTTTTGTGATTTCAGCATGGCATACACACCGTGTGCACTCATAAATTGGGTACCGTTTAATAAAGCCAGACCCTCTTTTGCTCCGAGAGAAATCGGCTTTAAGCCCTCTGATTCTAATGCTTGTGCAGAAGGCATGCGTTCCCCTTTATAAAACACTTCACCGAGTCCTAAAACTGGCAAAACCATATTTGCAAGCGGCGCTAAATCACCAGATGCACCTAATGATCCTAATTCAAAAACCAAAGGAACAATATTTCGGTTATACAATTCAATCAACATTTTTACCGTATGTGGATATACGCCTGAATTTCCAATGCTTAAGGCATGTATCTTCAATAATAACATGAGTTTTACAATGTCTTTACGGACAGGATCTCCTGTACCACATGCATGGGATTTCACTAAATTCTCCTGTAATTTAGACAAGTCTTCAGTCCCGATAGAAACCTTACACAATGAGCCAAATCCGGTATTAATACCATATATCGGCGCATCCACAGCATCCATTTTTTTATCAAGATAATTACGACAATCTTGAATTGCATTTTCTGCTTCAGGACTCAATACTAATTGATGATCTTCATGCACTAATTCCATTAAATCGCTAAAATCAAGCGGCTTATGACTTATTTCAAATATTCTCATTGCTTTGATGTTTTGGTTCGTGCCTTTTGGCATGACAAAATTAAAAAATTTAAAGCATAATCATCCGCCAAAAACTGATTAATTCATAAAATCGTAATTTATTCTATTTCTGGTGTAGAGATACCTAATGGAAACCCAAATAAAAAAAGCAAAAATTCGCTAAATACAAAAAAAGCATTAATTTAGTGCCTTTATTTTAGCACAAATTGAAATTGCAACGCCTAAATAGTATTTTTTGCTTTATTCTTATTTCCACAAAGCTTTTTGCAGGAGGATATGAAGTTGAAACCATTAATTCTTATCAAGCAAATTCAGCATTTTACGGTTCTCCACTCATTACAAAAAACTTAGTTATTTTAGGAAATCATGATAAGCATATTTATTTTTTCAATCATCAGGGAAAATTAGTGAACAAATATAAGACAGACGGTTATGTACACGCAACGGCTGCTGAAATGAATAATGGTATGATTGTCATCGGATCTTACGACAAAAATCTGTATTTCTTTGATTCAAAAGGGAATTTCAAAAACAAGATTGGACTGGGAGGTCGGATTTTCACTAATGTTATTGAAAACCTCAATGGAGAATTAGTCTTTGGATGCAACAATTCAGTGATTTTCTTAAATTACAATAATGAAAATATTTTCAAAATCCGAACTAAAAATTTAATTCACGGTAGTATTGTCAAATTAAGTTCTGGTTTGATGGCAATTGGATCAAATGACAAAAAAATGTTTTTTATAAACACCTCTAGAAAGGTTGTGAACAAATACAAAACTAATGGTTGGATATTGCACTCAAAACCCTTGGAATTAAGCAATGGTGTTATTGTTTTCGGAGCTTACGATAATAAATTACATTTTACATCCACCCAAGGAGAACCCATTGGAGAAACTTATGTTGGAGGAAAAATTCACTCCACTCCCATTGAAACAAAAAACGGGGAAATTGTTTGTGGCACATATAAAGGAAAGATTTATTTCATTTCTTTAACAGGGAAAATATTAAGAGAATTTACTGCCAATGGAAAAATTATTGCGTCACCAGCAGAGCTTCCCAATGGAAATATCCTTATTGGCAGTTACGACAAGCATTTGTATCTTTTATCACCAAAAGGAGAAAAACTTGCAAAATTTAACACTCAAGGAAAAATATTTTCCTCACCCAAAGTACTAAACGACAGCACAGTTGTTTGTGCAACCACCAAAGGTCAAGTTTGGTTTTTGTCAATCCAAGAAAATAATCTAAATTCGTTTTAATTTTTCAGCATCAATATTTTATACCAGAATTTTTGATTTTAAAGTGGTATTAAGAGGTTGTCAACAAATAAGTGTGGATTTTAGTTAAATGACAAATCAATAACATTTAATTATTTTGAAATGAAAGATTGAAAAATCACGACAAGTTGCACAAATTTTAAAGAAACAATATTAATTTTAGCATTATTAAACGATATTTATTCTAATGAAATACGCTTTTAGAAACGATTATTCCGAAGGATGCCATCCAAAAATTCTGGAAGCCTTGGCAACCAATAATCTTAATCAGGAAGACGGATACAGTGATGACACTTACTGTAATCAGGCGAAACAATTAATTCAAGAAAAATGCAATCAGACCGATGCTGATGTTCATTTTCTCTCTGGAGGAACACAAGTAAATTTAATCTTGATTGCACACGCTTTAAGATCCTACGAATCGGTTATTGCAAATGAAATGGCACATATAGCCACCCACGAAGCCGGGGCAATAGAAGCAACAGGGCATAAAATTAATACCATTTCCCGTGCAGATGGAAAACTAAGCATTGATGACATTCAGTCTGTTCTGGATGCCCACTATTTTGAACACATGGTTACGCCAAAACTTGTTTTCATTTCTAATAGCACCGAAATTGGCAGTGTTTATTCAGCAAAAGAATTAAAAACATTATACAGATTTTGTCAAAACAATGACTTATTTCTTTACATTGATGGTGCAAGGATTGGAGCAGCAATTACTGCCAAAAACAGCGATCTCAGTTTAGAAATAATTGCTGCCAATTGCGATGCATTTTATATTGGAGGCACAAAAAATGGCTTTCTACTCGGTGAAGCACTCATTATCACAAACAACAAATTAAAATCTCACCTGCGGTTCCAAATGAAACAGCGTGGAGCATTGCTGGCGAAAGGGCGAATTTTCGGCTTGCAATTTCAAACTATGTTGGAAAATGATTTATACTTTTCCTTAGCAGAACACACAAATAAAATGGCACAAATACTTAGTGATGGATTGAAAAATATGGGGTTTTCGTTTCTTATTGAGCCGGAAACCAATCAAATTTTTCCCATTTTCACGAATGAGCTTATCAAAAAGATTGAATTTGACTATGGATTTTTTATTTGGAAGCCGATTGATGCTGAAAAATCTGCAATTCGACTGGTTACATCCTGGCAAACGAAAGCCAGTGACATTGATACTTTCCTGAAAGATTTAAGACAGAAATTGTAAAATAAAAAGCATTTTCATCAGAATTTTACTTTTTTTTAAAGATTTTTTATGAATTGTTGGGTTTGTTTGAAAATTCGTTTACATTTGTCATGAATTATAAAATAATAATACAATGAACAAAGGAATCGTAAAATTTTTCAATGAAACTAAAGGATTTGGTTTCATTAAAGATCTTGAATCAGACAAAGAGTATTTTGTACACGTCAGTGGACTTATCGACAAAGTTGATAAAGATGACGAAGTAACTTTTGAATTAGCAGAAGGAAGAAAAGGACTGAATGCTGTTGATGTAAAATTAGCATAAGTCTACAAGATACCGAGTTGCTAAGCCCCGCCAAAAGCGGGGCTTTTTTTATATCCATTTGCAAAAAAAACGATGACAACATCGCTCCTATAACAAGAACTTTTACTATCTTCGAAATCAGAAACCACAAAACATTAAAACATGTCAATTAAAGGATCAAAAACAGAATAAAATTTATTGAAAGCATTTGCTGGAGAATCACAAGCTAGAGGTCGTTATACCATGTTTGCACCCACAAGCTTACTTTGAGGCTTTATAACAAAACGGCTGGTCATTCTGCCGTTTTGTTAAAGGGACTTTTGTTTAAAATGAATGGGTGGAAATGTATATATCAAAGCACTTTATAAAAGTTTTTTCCCCATTTGTAGGTCGTATTTTCAGAAACACCAAATTTCTTGTCCAAAAAAATATTTGGATCGTTGCGCTTGTTAACTTCAAAACGCAATCATATATTTGTGGTTGCGTTATACCAAGTTAACATCAAAACATCCGATATAAATCATTTCTATTTCCTTTTTTGTCTTTGAAAATTATTGGTAAATGCTGTGCAAGAAAAAATGGATTGAGCTGATAGGCAACCACTTAATCCTTGTCTTTGTCGGGGGTTGCCGACGAGTTAATCGGTTTCACTCATATACATACCCTGATTTTTGCGCATGTTGCCGTTGATGACGGAAATGTCGTTTTTGGTGGAGGTGTTTTGATTTCTTATTTTCATAATTTTGTTTCTTTTGTGCTTTTGTCACGATTTTTGCAAAAAAGCAAAAATCTCGCCAAAAGGGGCTTGTGAGGCTATGTTAACCCCCGGATTACAGTCGCCCTCCCCCCTCATCCGAAGTGATTGATGGATTTCGATTTTTTATCGAAATCATCGGCCTATCACCGCACCACTGTAAATGATTTACTTATACCATTTATTTTTAATCACATAAAGCTTCCGTGCTATCCGTCCTTTTTTATATTTTTGCGTAATATTATGATTCAAATATTATGAACGATAAATTGGTGTTTGATAAACTCAAAAACAATATTGAAGGCGAACTTACAACAAGCGCGCTTTATAAAAAGCTATATGCAACTGATGCATCTGCTTATCGCGAAAAACCGATTGGCGTTGTTTGGCCTAAAAACAAAGCAGATATTAAAGAAATTATTCGTTTTTCCAATGAGCACAACATTCCGCTAATTCCACGCGCTGCAGGCACATCGCTGGCAGGACAAGTTGTAGGAAAAGGGCTTGTTGTAGATATCTCAAAACATATGAAAGCGGTAATTGAGTACAAACCGCAAAAAAATTGGATTAAGGTTGAACCAGGTGTTGTACGTGATGAGCTAAATTTAATTGTCGCTAAAGACGGGTTGTTTTTCGGACCGGAAACCTCCACATCCAATCGTGCAAATATTGCCGGAATGGTTGGCAATAATTCCTGTGGTGTACATTCATTAATATACGGCTCAACACGTGATCATACACTTGAAGTTGAAGCAATTTTAAGCGATGGCAGCGAAGTTATTTTTAAAAATCTGAATAAAGACGAATTTGAAACTAAAACGAAACAAAACGATCTAGAAGGGAAAATTTATAAGCAGCTCAATACTATTTTATCCAATCCTGGAAATCAGGCAGAGATAAAAAGTCAATTTCCCGATCCGAGAATAGAACGTAGAAACACAGGTTATGCACTGGATTTATTGCTTAACAATTCGATTTTCGGTTCAAATGACAAGAATATTAATCTTTCAAAACTAATCTGCGGATCTGAAGGCACACTGGCATTTATCACATCAATAAAGCTAAATCTGGTATCTTTACCACCAAAAAACAAAGCATTAATTTGTGTACATACCGAAACACTGGAAGATGCATTTAAAGCAAACCTCATTGCATTAAGATACCAACCTAGCTCTGTTGAGCTTATGGATAATCGTATCCTAGAATTAAGCAAACTCAATGCAAATCAAAATAAAAATCGTTTTTTCATTCAAGGAAATCCTGCTGCCATACTCATTGTTGAATTTGCAAACGAAAGCATGGATGTAATCCTCAAGCTGGCAAATGAAATGGAGGATGAAATGCGATCTGCTGGATATGGCTACCACTTCCCTATCATTACAGGCAGTGATATTTCAAAAGTTTGGGACTTACGAAAAGCCGGACTTGGGATACTTTACAACATGCCAGGCGATAAAAAACCGGTTCCAGTAATCGAAGACACAGCAGTTCATCCAGAAGTACTACCCGATTATATGGCAGATTTCGGAAAACTAATTGAAGATTACAAACTCGAATGCGTGTATTATGCGCATATTGCCACCGGAGAACTGCATCTTCGTCCGGTATTAGATTTAAAACTTGAAAAAGATGTAGCGCTTTTTCACACCATAGCATTAGAATCTGCCAAACTGGTAAAAAAATACCGTGGTTCACTCAGCGGAGAGCATGGAGACGGACGATTACGCGGCGAATTCATTCCCATCATGATGGGCGATAAAGTGTATCAACTATTTAAAGACATCAAGGACACTTGGGATCCTGCACATCGTTTTAACCCCAACAAAATTGTCGATACTCCGCCAATGAACAGCTCACTGAGGTACGAACCGGGGAAAGCAACGCGAGAAATTGATACCATTTTTGATTTTTCTAAAACGGGAGGCATCATCAGAGCTGCTGAAAAATGTAACGGCAGCGGAGATTGTCTAAAATCACATCTTGTTGGCGGTACAATGTGTCCGTCATATATGGCAACCCACGATGAAAAAGACAGTCCACGCGCCAGAGCCAATATTATACGCGAAATACTTACCAACAGCACGGCTGATAATCCGTTTAACTCAGAAGAAATAAAAGAAGTGCTAGATTCATGCCTTGTTTGCAAAGCCTGCAAAACAGAATGTCCTTCGTCGATAGATATTGCAAAACTCAAAATGGAATTTCTTCAGCATTATTACGATGCCAACGGAATTCCCTTACGTAGTCGTATGATTGCATATTTACCACGCATTCATAAACTCAGTGCTGGATTTCCTCGTTTAACAAATTTCTTTTTATCCAATAAAATCACAGGTTCACTTATCAAAAACATCATCAAAATTGCACCTCAAAGGGATTTTCCACCCATGGCAAAGCAAAATCTTGGTCGTTGGATGAAATCATATGTTCTTGACATTCAAGCAGACAAGAAACGAGGCAAAGTTTATTTGTTTAAGGATGAATTCACTAATTTTCTAGATTCCAATGTCGGAATTTCTGCCATTCAGTTATTAACCCGCTTGGGATATGAAGTTAAAATTCCAAATACCAAAGAATCAGCTCGTACTTGGTTGAGCAAAGGATTTGTGCGTACTGCGCAGAAAATTGCGAATGAAAATATTCAAAAACTCACAGATATCATCAGTGAAGAAACACCATTAATTGGGCTTGAACCATCTGCGATACTTGGTTTTCGCGATGAATATCCAGATTTAGCCTATCCTGAATATAAAGAGGCATCAAAATCGTTGGCAAAACATGCGTTAATGTTCGAAGAATTCATTACAAGGGAAATTGATGCCGGACACATTACTGCTGAAGACTTTACGGATAAAGAAGTGCATATAAAATTTCACGGACATTGCCAGCAAAAAGCCATTGCCGGAACTTCTGCAACAATGAAGGCACTATCTATCCCTCGAAATTTTCATGTACAAGAAATTCCTTCGGGTTGCTGCGGAATGGCAGGTAGTTTCGGTTACGAAAAAGAACATTATGATGTTTCGATGAAAATTGGAGAAATGGTGTTATTTCCAGCAATTAGAAATGCAGATGCTGAAACAATAATTGTCGCAGGCGGTACGTCTTGCCGATGCCAAATTAAAGATGGAACCGATACGGATGCATTACATCCGGCAGAATTATTGCTTAAAGCCTTAAAAAAATAAATTACTTAAGGGGACTTCTGCAAATTTCATGAAATATTTTATCAATTATAATTCATAAAAGCTTATCAGGGTTAAAGCCCCATTTGTGTTTTATGACTCAAAACCAACATAAATTTCGGAGTTATTGGTATTAGATAAAAAAATCGTATCTTTAAATCTAATCAAAATAAAACTACGATGAAACAATTAAAACTAACTTTTGCAGTACTGACAATTAGCGCAATGCTCATTAGCTGCGGATCAAAAGACAAAAAGGAATCTGTTCTTGAAAAAGTTAATGAAATAGCTAAGCAAGTTGAAGAATCTGTTGAAACAGAACTAGATGCTCCGGCAACCAATGAAAATCCCGATTTTAATGACATGGCAATGAAAGGTCTCAAGGCATATGACACACAAGATCTGGAAACAATGAAATCTATCGCATTTATGGCCTCTGCTATAAATATGGACGAAGCTTTTATGCAACAAAGAAACGAGCGTTACATGCAAAGCTGGGATGGTGAAATTTACGAAATTCGTTTTAGAAGCGATATGGGCATGAAACAAGCGCTTGCTTACTATGCTGATGTTCCGGATTCTGAGAATGATGAAATTTACATTTACATCGTTCAACAGTATGGCGACAAATGGTATTCAAGCTCAGAATTTGATGTGTTGTCACGTGCTGATTTTGAAGCGCTTGCTGAGGATTGCGAAGCCCTTTAGATTTTTATACATAAACTTATGAGCAAAGTACAAAAGCATTTGCTTCAAATTGTTATACCTGTATTTCTCATTGTTTTTTTGAGCGGATGCCATTCGGATTATGTGATTTTAAATTATGACATGCATCACGGAGCCTGCTACAACGAGGACAGTTCGAAAATCGCAGTATTTGTATCAACATTCGGATTTTTACCAGCAAAAGGCATAGCACGTTTTCCTGATGGCGGACAAGCAAAAATGTTGCATGAAAATGTTGCGCTTTTTATAATGACAACCGATAGCACAAAACTTACACGCATTGCTGATTTTCCTGAATTGACTGCCATGATTGGTGCAAGAAGACTAGCATGGGAAACAAAACTGTGTTTTCTCGGAGATAGCTTGTTATTCCAGGTCTTTCCCACTTCAGAAGTTGATTTCATTAAGTCATACACATCAAGTATTGCTGAGGATAGTGCAAAAATTCAATCCTTTTTGAATAAATACGGAACCTCCGTTTTATATCATCCGAGTTTGACGGAAATTCAAGCAGTAGAAGTTTCTCAAAACTGCTATAGCACAGCAAAAAAAGCAGATTTTATGACAGCAAAACATCTTTTAGACAGTTTTTCACTCAAGGAAATAGGATTAGATTTATTAGAGATTCATCCGAAATCAAAAAGACATTATTTAAAAGGG
>JAYEFQ010000123.1:0-2201 GCA_034658655.1 Bacteroidota bacterium | reverse complement strand
ATTAACCTTTGGTTTTGTATATAGTCCTGATAGTATGTTATGCGCAAATCAGTAATGCAATCATGGGGAGATCTAATCTCCTGATTCCTTGTTATATCCATTGTGCAATAATTACCATCCATAACATGTAAAAACGTAGGATAAATTCCATTTGAATTATAAGTAATTGTCCCCAAATTATGGGTAGAGCTTGTAGTATTAGCAATGCCACCAGACTCTCCACCTACGGGCGGAACTCCAGTATATTCGTCATTTAAAAATGCCCAATGCCAATGGTATGGAGGAACTCCCCCTGTTACATTACCAGTAAAACTAATTTCAATTTCATTGGTTTCTTCATTTAGATATGCAGGATTACTTGGTGTTTGGGTAATATTTACATTTAAATCACCACATGGGTCAGGATTTACTAAATAAACAACAGGGCATGAACACCCACCATAAAAAATAATATCATCATATACATCTCGTATTTCCAAGCTTACCTCTGGATGATATGTACCATAATTTTGATAAGTATGTAAAAAATCAAAAGGAGGCATTGAAAACTCATTAACTTCAGTATTTTGATTCGGTTCACCAAAATCAATAGTACAGGACATATCATTAAGATTGTCATCACCCGTGTAAAGTACTTGAAAGCTCACAGTTTTGTCCGATAGTTGCTCAGCATAACAAATCAAATCATTGCTATTGCTATCATATACACTAATGTAATTGCTTTTAATCATGCTTCGACTTCCGTCAGTGTTTGTTACTGTTAAACGGACATCAAACAAACCTGAGGTTGAATAATTAACCTGTGGATTTACTGAATTTGAAGTTGCAGGATATCCACCTTCAAACTCCCAAAAGTAAGTATCAATCTCACCTAACGACTGGTTTACATACGAAACAGTTCCTCCTGCATTTATTATGGTATTGTTTGCGAAGAAATTTGCAAGGAGAACACCTTCTCCTACAATGTTTATGTAGTTTTCTTTTGATGTTGTAAGTGTTTCTCCATCTTGCTCAGTAGCTTGGAGACTTACATCATATGTTCCAACGGTATTATATGTTACCAAAGGATTTTCATCCGTTGAATGGGATGGAGTACCTCCTTCGAATGTCCAATAATATGAAGTAATATTATCTCCGGAACTTTCATTTTGAAATTGAACAGTTTGTCCAGTACTGGCATATTGAGTATCTGAGCTAAAATCGCTGACAAGATCATAATCCTGAGTAAACGCGATAGTGTATATGCCAGAAATATTTATTTCTTTATCAAGGTTTAATTTTGTAACAATTACTTTTTCATCGGAATTTACTTCAAGATTAAATGTATGAGACACATTTTCCTGATTCAAGATTGTTTCCTGTAAACTACCTGAGATGAAATTATCACTTGCATCCCACTTTGAAACCATGAAATTATGTTGACCGTATTTCTCATCAGAGGTATCAATTTCACAAAAAACATTCATACTTCCCTGACTAACAATTGTTTTTTTATAAAGCCCCATACCTGTATATTTAAAACTGTCAAATCAGGAAATGCTGTATTTGGTGTAAACTCATATATAGCCATATCAGAATAATCAAGTGTATTTGCAATAAACGCTTTTTTATGGTAAACTTCTTTCACAAAATCAACTAGTAATTCATTGAAATGATTAAAATCGTTTGTCTCAGTTAATGCAGTTTCAAATAAATTTTCAATACTTGTTTCGTACAAATTATCATCATTGACAATCTCAGGTGGTACATGGGTGTCAATTTTCTGCATAAGTTCTTTGAAAACAGCAATGTGATCAATCCCACATTTTTCATGTATAAAATAAAAAAACAATCCTAAAGAATATATTTGAGGATTATCTGGGTTTATTTTCCATATAAATCCATCCGAAAAACCACTTGGAGGATCTTCTAATAAACCATCAACAAACATTGAAAATTTCGTCGCTTGATTCAATTCTATATCTGGGAATGCTTCTGCCTGTGCCATAACAGCAAGTCCTTCAATCATCCAAATAAAACGACCATCATGATATGCACTGTTGCCGAAATTTTCGCTTTGAGAATGCTCCACCCAATGAAAAGTCTCATGTGCAACTAAGGGTTTTAATAACCAATAAATATTCTGATATGGTGAAGAAGCACTTAACAAATTTGGATACTTACTTCTAAATGTAAAAGTGCTGCTGTTAATTGAATAATTA
>JAYEFQ010000122.1:3172-11193 GCA_034658655.1 Bacteroidota bacterium | reverse complement strand
AATTACAGCCTTTAATAAAACGTTACTTGTGAATTTGCATCAAACAATAATAAGGTCAAATTCATATAGCGCAAGTATGAAGCCTGAAATGGCTTCAATATTAATAACCGCCGGTAAAACCGGTGGTACCTGAACCGCTAAACTCATCAACCCTGAATGGGTTGAATAATAAATCTACGTATTACACAGGTCCCTCGCTTATCCGTGGCTATTCAAATTTGACCCTTTCAGGGTCAATGCATCGTATTTTCATTTATTGATAAAGCGTTTTTTTAATAAAAACCTACACAAATAATCCTAATATAGGATTAACAAATGGTATTACTTCGCATATTATCAGCAGCTTACACTTTCTATACCGAATCGTTAGCATGTAACTGAAAATAAATTTTCGCAACATGCTAATCGTTCGGCATTATACTACGATTTATATTAATATGTTTGATAGTTATTTGGTATAACTTTACAAATTTACAAACTTTCTACTAACCCTCCCGATTGGAAACATAAGCGCGCCATTTTTCAATAGCCAGTCTCATATCTTCAGGAATCTCAGAATCAAACATCATTTGCTTTCCGGTTTTCGGATGAATAAATCCGAGTTCTTTGGCATGCAAAGCCTGACGAGGTAATATGGTAAAACAATTTTGAACAAACTGCTTATATTTCGTAAAAACCGTTCCACGCAAAACCTTATCGCCACCATAAGTTGCATCATTAAATAATGGATGCCCGATGTGCTGAAAATGCACCCGAATCTGATGTGTGCGTCCGGTTTCTAACTTACATTCTACCAAATTAACATAACCCAACTCTTCAATAACTTTATAATGCGTTACTGCATGTTTTCCAAACTCTTCATCGGGAAAAACATACATCATTTTACGATTTTTCAAACTTCTGCCAACATTTCCGGTAATGGTTCCCTCAGCCGGATTTGGCAAACCCCAAACCATGGCAATGTATTTTCGATGTGATGTTTTATCAAAAAACTGTTTCGCTAAATGTGTCAGTGCATGCTCAGTTTTTGCAACCACAAGCAAGCCGCTGGTATCTTTATCGATACGATGAACTAATCCGGGACGTTCATTGCCACCTTCAAACATTGGCAAATGTTTAAATCGATAAACCAAGGCATTAAGCAAGGTTCCGGTATAATGTCCATACGAAGGATGCACCACCATACCAGCCGGTTTATTAACGACAATCAAGCTTTCATCTTCATAGACAACATCGAGCGGAATATCTTCGGGGATAAGTTCAATGTCCCTTTTGGGATAATCCATTTCAATACTAACCTCATCGCCAGGTTTTACCTTATAATTCGATTTTCTTGCTTTTCCATTTACTAGGACATTCCCCGCATCGATGGCAGCTTGTATTTTATTTCTCGACGAATTTTGCAACCGAACCACAAGAAATCTATCTAATCGTAACAAACTCTGTCCTGGATCAGCCTTAAACCGATGATGTTCAAATGTTTGTGATTCTTTCTGCTCATCGTCTAATATCTCGTCAAATTCCCGATTTTCTGTCATTACCTTAGTTTCTTATTAATAATTTTTGCTTCCCTATCATCTGATTCTGCTTATAAAACAGTACGATATACAAACCATCGGTAAGATTTGACATTTCATATTCATTCTGCTTTGCAACATCAAAAACAATGCGTCCTGTGGTATTCACAATTTTTAATCGTTCGTATTCACTTTCGCCGGTAACATAAAATCTCCCTTGTGCAGGATTTGGATAAAGTGAAAAATCGGCAAGCACAGTTTCCTTTTCAGGAATTGCAGAATAAGGCTCTGTACTAAACACCGGGCGCATCATTACTGCACCGGAAAAACTACTTTGTTGCCAATCTCCGAACAAATTAATTCGAAGTTTACCACTTGCATCGCGATTTTTATCAAAACCAACATTTAACATATCGTCAGAGGTTTTTGACCATCCGATATGAAATGTATCACTTACGTAAACCGGTGTATCGAGAGCATAATAACGATATTGATATAAACTGTCTTTAAATTCAGGCCTAACACCAATCTGATAAACCAAAGTATCACCAGGCAAGCCTTCATTATTATCCCAAACCATTAAATAAAAGTAGTTTACATTTTCATCGTTTAGTACATGATTAAAATAAATATTCACACCTCGCAGCGTATCACCGACAAGGGGAGTAAATTCATAAGCCAATGAAGCAGAACTAGTGCCAACGCCACCTATTCCATATCCAACTTCGGGTACACCATCATCATAAGCATAATAATGTTCAAATTTTTGATAATAACGAACCGTGTCGTTCCAACGGAAAGGCTTCCGAATTTCCTCTTCATCGGTACTAATAAACCCTTTAATTTCAAAACAAGCAGTATCTGTTTGATCTGACCCGAAAACATAAGGCACTGGCTTTGTGTAAGTTATTGTCTCAAATTCCAAAATATTTTCACTATCATCCGTTGATGCATATCCTGCACCGTTACCCCAAACATCAGAAATTTCATACTGCCGATTCACACCCTGTTCATTTTCACCATTACTACGATACACAAATCGAACGCTATCAGTAGGAACTTCTGCCTGATTTTGCAAATAATGTGTCCATGGCACCGCTTCGAAACCAGTAATAAATGAATCGAAGTTTTTTATCATAGCAATATCGTTAATAATAGTATCATTGATACTTCTGGCGGTATCTAACCAAACATAATCTAAATTCCAGATATCATTATTTGAATTAAAGGATGGTTCAGGTGCATTTGCATAATTTGACGCATAATTCACAAAACGAAATTGAAATCCTTTTTGCAATAAATAATTTGCTTGAATAGGAATTAAAATATAAAGAAAGCTGCTATCAAGTTCACCACCGGGCATATTCCAAACCGAATGCCAAGTTGTATCGGGAGCATTAAACATGAGAACTAGTGAATCTTGTTCCTCAGGAATATGAGCATTTCCGCCACGCTGAACTGCAAAACTTAAATAAACAGAATCTGCAATATTGTAATCCAAATCAATCGGACGAGAAGTTAACATATCAGCAGGTTCACCTGAAGCCGACAAGGAACGAATAACTCCAACGGAATCAGCCTGATCAAAGCTTGCAACTCCATATGAAATAGAATTTAAACCCCAAGTATCATTCACAAACACATCCTGTCCTATCCATTTTTCTTGGTTAGGATAAACGCTTATAATAGAAAAATCATCGAAAAAAGGCAAATCTAATGTGTCCGCTGTAACGGATTTAATCATTGCATTAGCAGCTTCTGATTTTGCAAATTTTGACACAATAGGATTTCCATCAAGCTCAATAAGTTGTTCTTGTGCAAAACCCAGTATTGCAAACAGCAAAAAAGGAAATAGTATCAGTTTTTCAATCTTCATCATCAATTATTTCAGGCAAAGTATCATTTACACGATACAAAGAGTCAATTAATACAGAATCAGGAACATAAGATGGCACAAGGCTAGTATCACTAGACAACCATAAATCCACAGATGCTCCCAAATTCACATTTCTTACTGTATCAAACGCAGGATACTGTCGATATATTTTAGCATCCATTGAATCTTTTAAATTTTCAACATCCTCAGCATAAATTATGGCTCCAACATTTAAAAATTTCTCATTTAACAAAGTGGTAGCAGCATCAACAGATAGCCCCTCAATATTAGGGACAAATGTTTTTTCGTCACTCAATCCTTGTCCAAGCACTAAACCCAATTCTGCTCCTTTCAGCAACTCATCGCCAGTCTTTAATAACTCCCCATTTGATTTTACACGAAGTACAACATTCACTCCAATATCTGGTATGTATTCTAGTTTTCCAATAGTAAATCCGTATGCTTCAAGTGTAGATTTTGCACGCCGTAAAGAAATATCTTTCACATTTGGCAAAGGAACCATCTCCGGCATTTCAGAATTTTTAACTAAATAAATCATACGACCGGTTTTTACATGAAAATCAGGTTTTGGGAATTGTTCTGCAACTGCACCCAAAGCAACGTCATCCGTGTATAAGGAATCAACAATTATATAGCGCAAATCCATTTGAGATAAAAGGTCTTTAATTTCTGGCTCCTGCAAGCCAATTAAACTCGGAACAGAATACGACTTTCCGTGATCGGTGTAAAATTTCAAAAACTGCGTTACGCCTATAAATATCACAACTGATATTAATATAGCAAGCAAAAAATTCAGCAAAAATAACCGACTAATTAAAAATCTAAAAAATCTTTTCATCTTATTATGATTAAACTAATGTGTAAAAATATGAAAATCTTAAGTAATGACAAGGTTTATTACTCAGAAAAACACATTTTTTTATGACATGTTATCAACTTTTAATCGAAAACACAATTAATATCACTTTAAAATCAAAAATCCCAGTATTATGTCGATGTAGAATCCGCCACATGGAGAATTCACTTATCGGAATAAACAACCCAATCGCTTTGAAAAATCGTAAGTTTTTTATATTTTTGAAAAAAAGAAACAATTATGAAAAAGAAAATTGCAGTGATTTTAGCTGGGAATGGAGTATATGACGGTTCTGAAATTCATGAAACGACGATGGCAATGTATGCAATTGCTAAAAATGATATGGAATACATGTGTTTCGCTCCAAACATTCCACATGCGCATGTTATAAACCATTTAACCGGTGAAGAAATGAATGAAAGCCGGAACGTTTTAGTTGAAGCAGCCAGATTAGCGCGTGGGCAGGTTAAAGACTTAAAACAGCTAAATGTTGATGAATATGATGCAATATTAATTCCCGGTGGATTTGGTGCAGCAAAAAACCTTTGCGACTTTGCCTTCAAAGGCGATGCAATGACAGTGCTTCCCGAATTGGAAGAGATTATTAAAGCATTTCATAAAAAGCAAAAACCAATTGGCGCATTATGTATCGCTCCCACCATAATCGCAAAAGTACTAGGCGCAAAAGTAACGATTGGTACAGATACTGAAACTGCAAAAGCAATTGTAAGCATGGGCGGAGTACATGAAGAAAAAAGTACAATCGATATTACCATTGATGAAAAAAATAAAATTGTAACAAATCCTTGCTACATGTCAGCAACCAATATTTATGAAATTGGAGAAGGATCAGAAGCATGCGTTGAAGCAATGAAAGGTTTAATGTAATACCATTTTATATTACTTGCAAAAAAGACGAGGTTTTTCATATGCAATAAGGATACATATATAGATATTTAAACGAAAAAGAACAGTAATCTTTTGCAGAATAGAAAATTAATTGTATCTTTCCGTTTTTGGTGCAAATCGCATCAAATTTTGTATTGTACATAAATACAAAATTTAAGTTTCACTATAAATTATTAATTTAAAATAAACTTTATGTTAGAAATTAAAAAAATTGAAAAAGAAGCAGAATTTAAGAACATTAGCAGAGACGAATTCATTGATTTTCTATTTACTCATCTCGACAAATTTGGCGATCCAAAACCTGAGATTAATAAATGTTTGGATTATGCTTTTTCTGATAACCCAGCAGAAGGAGGTTTTGCATTAGCCGCATATTTTGAAAACAAACTTGTCGGTACACTTATTATGAATAAAACTGGTATGAGCGGATACATTCCTGAAAATATTCTAGTATATGTAGCCGTTGATGCAAAATATCGCGGACAAGGATTTGGCGAAAAAATCATTAAAGAATCCTTCAAACATGCCGATGGAAACGTAAAATTACATGTCGAATATGACAATCCCGCTAAACGCCTTTATGAACGTATTGGATTTGAAACAAAATATGCAGAAATGCGTTACAACAATAAATAATTACGCATACAATAATCAGGAGTTGTTGAAACAAAAGGCAACTCCTTCTTTTTTTCATTGAACAACAAACTTTATGTTATGGCAGAGTTAAGAATTAATATTGCAGAGATTAGAAACAACATAATAAAACTAAATAATTATCTTGAAAAACACAATATAGAATGGAGTCTTATCACCAAAGTATTCAGCGGCGATAAAGAATTCATGAAACAAATATTAACCCCAGATATCATCAAAGGCATTCAATCAGTTGGAGATTCTCGGCTTTCAAACATAAAACGGCTAAAAGAACTAAATAATGATTTAAGAACAATCTATATTAGACCACCGGCTCAGGCTCATGTAGATGATGTCATAAAATATGCTGACATTTCATTAAATTCATCATTTAAAACAATTCAAGCCTTAGACAAAGCAGCAAAAAAACAAAATAAAGTTCATAAAATAATTATTATGGTTGAACAAGGCGAGTTACGCGAAGGCGTAAACCGTGACGACTTGTTTGATTTTTATAAAAAAGTATTCAAACTCTCCAACATTGAAGCCGTTGGTTTAGGAAGTAATTTAGGCTGCATGTACGGAGTAGAACCGACATATGACAAATTGTTGCAATTGCATCTTTATAAAGAAGTTATAGAATCGAAACACGGATCAAAACTGCCATTCACATCAGGCGGAAGCTCAATTACCCTACCACTCGTTGAAAATGGAACAATTCCAAGCGACATCAACCACTTTCGAATTGGTGAATCTGCATTTTTCGGCACCAGCCCCTATGACAATGAACAATTCCTTGATTTATGCACCGACACATTTAATTTTTATGCACAAATTATTGAATTGCACGAAAAAGACATTGTCCCCGATGGCATTATTAACGATGCCAGCATAGGACATTCCGCAGATTTTAAAGATGATGATCTCGGAAAAACAACCTATAAAGCCATTTTAGATTTCGGTTTATTAGATGTTGATCAAGAAGGCTTAGAAACAAAAGATAAGGGTATTAGCTTTGTTGGCATTACTTCAGATATGACAGTAATAAACCTTGGTGACAATGAAGATGAAAACGGAAAACCAAGATACAAAGTTGGCGACATGATTTGCATGAAACCAAATTACATAGCAGTTGCCAGATTATTGAATTCTCGATTTATTAAGAAAAAATTCTCATATTGAACATGGTCGAAATTTTAGATTTATTGGAAAATAAGCGTGTGGTTTATCATCCGATTTTTCCTTTCGCTTTGGACAAAATGAAGGTCTGGAAACTGGATTTATCAATTAACAATCCAGAATTGCAAAACTATGACATCCTGCATACCGAAGGACTAAATCATTACATCAAAACAAAACTTTCAGAGGAAAATGCTGAAATTTGCATTGGTGGATATCTCGAAGACAGACTCATTTACCGAAAAAGTGCTCATTTTGGCATGAATGAAAATGCACGTACTATTCATCTAGGAATGGATGTTTGGAGCGAAGCAGACACTCCCCTTTTTGCCCCCTTGGACAGTGTAATACATAGCTTCCAAAACAATGATAATTTTGGAGATTACGGTCCTACAATTATTCTAAAGCACGAATTAAACGGACAAACATTCCACACGCTTTACGGACACTTATCTGAAAAATCTCTAGAAAATTACAGCATTGGAAAAACAATAAAAAAAGGCGAAGCATTTGCAACACTTGGCGCTCCACATGAAAATGGAAATTGGCCACCACACCTGCATTTTCAAATCATTGTCGATATGGAAAATAAACAAGGCGATTATCCAGGTGTTTGCAGCAAAGCAGATATTCCAAAATATCAAAAAAACTGTCCAAATCCAGCTCCCTTGCTTGGGATTGTAGGTTAGATGCGTAGTGGCGTAGTGGCGTGGAGGCGTTCCGAAAGTTTTCGGAAGCGTCCCCGAAAGCTTTCGAGAGGCGAAAAAAGCGATGGTCATTCGATTGGAAAGGGAAAACGATGGTCATTCGATGGGAAAAGGAAAACGATTGTCATTCGATTGTTATTCGAATCGCTAGTTAGCGGTGAGAAACTTTTTTTTACCATTAAGGAATTAAGGTTTTCATTAAGATTCTTTTCAGCCAGTTAGCAGTTTAACACAAAATGAAATTTTGGCGACCTATATTGAAACCTCAAACACACGAAAACCCACGAGCCGCCTTTGCTTTATGCGCTGCTGTTGTGCAAAGT
>JAYEFQ010000122.1:0-3072 GCA_034658655.1 Bacteroidota bacterium | reverse complement strand
CATTAAGATTCTTTTCAGCCAGTTAGCAGTTTAACACAAAATGAAATTTTGGCGACCTATATTGAAACCTCAAACACACGAAAACCCACGAGCCGCCTTTGCTTTATGCGCTGCTGTTGTGCAAAGTGCTTTCAGAACATTAGATTAAATCCTCTATCTTTTTTCTTAAACTTATTTATATCTGCTTTGTAAAACTTAATCTGTTGTTGACAAATAAAATCCCTGAATATCGAAATATCTTCCAATTCTTCTGTTTTGTTCAATGCATCGATATAGTCAAATTGATCTTCAGTAAATACTTTAATCAATGGCTCGTTGTGGTAAAGTTGAATATAATTCATCATTAATCTCGAAGTCCGTCCATTTCCATCACCAAAAGGATGAATGTTCACCAGGTTATAATGAAAATCCGCTGAAAGTTTAATGATATCATTTCCAGAAACATTGTCAACTCGGTTGTTGATATTTTCCGCTAGATTAACGAGAAGGTGTTCTATTTTCGAATAATCAGGAAAACATTTATTATCAACATATACTTATGCTTTACGCAAATCACCATGTGATGTGTCAAATAATCCAGAAATTGTATTAACCAATCCACCAGTATTTTTCATTACTAATGAAGCAACTTCTTGAATGAAATCAGTTGAGACCTTCCGCTTTTCTTTTGCAGCTTTTTTTATAAACATAAAGGCATTAAAGTGATCTTTAACCACCATATGGTCTTGCAATGGTTTCCCCTTTGCCGTAATGTCTTTTTCAAGAAAAAGTTAAGTGTCATTTTCAGTCAAAGAACAGCCTTCAATTTTTGTAGAATTATAAACTATTGATATCATTAAGAATTTTTCATAATCAATAGCATCTCGCAATCCCAAATTGAGATAATCTTCCCTTAACATTTCTAGTTCTTTCCACATACTTTACAAACTATCTACTCTTTATACTTGCCTCTTTAATCTTTAACAAATTGCTTTTGGACAACAAAATCACCTTGTCGGATTTTTAAAATGTACAAACCATTTGGCAAATTACTAATATCCAAGCTAACTTCACTTTCATTAACAATTTGCGATTTCAAAAATCGTCCAGTGTAATCGAACAAATCAACTTGTGCTTGACCCACATTAGCAAACTGAATTGCTATCAATGAGGTCGCAGGATTCGGATAGACTGAGAACAATTCATTTTCAATTAAATCTGCACTTGCAGGCATAACACTTTCGTAATCTGCATACCAGCCTCTCGCCTGCCCTTCGCTGTCGGTAACAAAACGCAACAAAAGTGCATTCCCAGTGGAAGTTATTGTTGCAGGAATCTCATTGCCTGAAAATTGTTCAAGTAATGGAGCGTCATCTGTTAATCCATCATACACATATAAAATATCATCAACTTCAGTTTCAAATGAAGAAAAGCTTAATTGAATTTTCTCAGCACCTTCGGGATTAATCAACCATTCACAATCGCTATCGTTCCAATAAAAATTATTTCCTGAACCATCGTGAAAACTCCAATTATTCTGAGTATAAATCATGCTGTTGCAATATTCTCCCCAATAGGGCATAATATTAACGACTGCACCTTGTCCCCAATGGAAAGACTGATCGTCGAGATGAAAAAAGCCATCACCGGCACCTGACCATCCCCAATTAAAGTGAAAATAACTTGTATCCTGATATGCATCACAAACAAACGCATGACCACCACCGGAATCGTCAGTACCACGATACAAAATCGGATGTTGTTTATCCAAATCTTCTTTCAATAAAAATTTCCAATCTGCATCTGAAAAATTCACTTCATCGAAAAATTTCGATCCAGATTTATATTTAAAATAATATTTAAAAGCATCTGCAGCGGATTGAATATTAGACCCCGAGCCATCATAATCATAATCCATGCCAACAGATGCACCACAATGATACATCAATTTTGCAATTGCTTCGCGGCTCAAGGTAGTAGCAGTCTCAGTCATTTTATCCCATTCATAATTTCCTTCTGAGAAATCAACCTCAATATCAGCACCCCAATAATATATCCCAACAAAACGACCAGTTTCCGGATAATTATGATATTTCATGATTTGCGACATGGCAGTAGCCACACAACCTGCATAAACATGACCGCCAGGTCCTTGTGAATGTAATGGGCACATCATATTATATGGCCATCCCTGATTCCAACGGGTTTCCACTAATGGCTCCATAGAGCTACGAGTATTATAAAAAACTCCTTTAGAAAAGGCTTTCCAAGCATTTTGATTCTCAGGATGAAAAATCCGCTTTTGACGAATATCAACCAACTGATTATCACGAGCATTCAAATAAGACTTCATGGCAGGTGGCATGGTTTCTTCAGACACTGTAGATGCTGTTGAAAACGCCAAAACTGGATACAATTCTGTATCACCCGAAACAATAACCCAAGCATTTGCATCACTATACAAATACCATGTATTTTGCTCAGATTTCATTTGCAACTTCAATGAAAATTCACTTCGCTCAAGTTTTTGAGACATAAACAAATAGGCAACACGCTCAACAACTTGTTCTGAAACAGGACGTGCAAAGCCAACTGCTCCAATCAAAACAGCAATCAATAATAAGGAAAGTTTCTTCATAATATTTTAAACTAAGTTTTACAAACTCGCTCATTCGTGTCAAAGTAACAAAAAACAATTCTCATTTTAAAACTAACTTGACAGGTTAAGCAATAATTACAACATCTTCAAAACGTTAAATGCCTCTAAAACGTTGCATTCATTATGTCAATAATTCACAAATATATTATATAGCATATCCATTTATTTTCTAATTGCAAGGCTTTTTTGTATCATTGTACGATAAATGAAAAATGAAATAATATGAATAATACACTACCCTTTAGCAAAGAATATTTAAACGGATTTATTTCAAAATTCGGATTGGATAACCTTGGGAAAGCAACCATTAGAGAAATTGTAGGATTAGTGAATCAAATATCTGAAGACTCTGGTGTTCCATTTATGCGTATGGAAATGGGGGTTCCAGGATTAAAACCTTCAGACATTGGAACCAATGCAGAAATTGATGCGTT
>JAYEFQ010000121.1:0-36933 GCA_034658655.1 Bacteroidota bacterium | reverse complement strand
AAAGTTAAACGATAATCCTGTTTGTAAACCCAATCCTCCCAAATTTGTTTTTTCGTTAATTTTTACGCCTTCATTATTGGTGTATTCTAATTCAGATGGAATAAAACTGTATTCAATACCTGTTTTTAAAGAAATAAATTTATAGAGTTTAATTTTAATTCCTGTTTTAAAATAAAAACCAAGTGCTAAATCAATAGCTTCTAAATCAGAAGGGTCGGAACTTTCAGTAGATACTTGCATTATTAAATCGTAATTTGGAACGAAATTTATCCCAAATCCATAAAATAAATTAAAAGCAGGTGAAGTCGGCATTCTTCCTGAGAGTCCTAATGTGAAATTTACTACTGATGCTTCATTTTCATAGTTTGAAAAAGTTGAGTCTGTTTCGATTACTTGCAATTTATTATCCATAATCAAAGGATAAAATCCTAATGAAATACCCAAATTGTTTTTGAAATAATAAGTTAAATTTAAAGTAGGTGCTATTGAAGTTCCATATCCACTAATTCCGCCATAATTTGTATAATTATCATCGATATGAACTTGTGTTACACTATTTGTAGCTTTCATATGCGTTGACAATGGTGTCCAAAAGTTAGCTGAAGCATCTATCTCAAAACGTTTGAAATTTTCATCTTGAGCGTATGCGTTTGCAATAGTTAATAGAATTGCAATAATTGTAAGTTTTGTTTTCATAATAATTTCTCCTTATTTAAAGTTCTGACAATTCGTGTTATGTTATATTACTGCCAACAACTATGTAAAGTTAATATTACGTTTATTTCTGCATTGGTCATGCAAAAAGGTACGTTTACCCTGCCATAATGGATGGATAAGCGTACCTTTTTATTTAGGTGTTATTTTCTTGCTGGCACTATTTATCAACCACTCTGAACCACAATTTATTTTACTTTACGGCATCAATTGCTGATTTCAACGCATCATCAAGCAATTTCTGCGGAACAGCATCGATATATTTCTCTTCCATCAAATGATCGGTTAAACCACGTGCATAGTCAATATCTTTCTTTGCATAATCAAATGCTTCTTGCCAAGTCATTTCAACACGTGCCACGCCATCTTTAATTGCCTGCATAGCAACATCAGCAGCTTCTACAGGAAATACGGCAGCTTCATCCATTTTTGGAATAATGTCATCTGGATTAATTCCACGTTTTTCGGCATATTTAGCCAATGATTCAGCAGCAGCAATTGCCATTTGATCGGTGATTTTCTTTGCACGAACCATTAATGCCCCTTTTAATATCCCAGGGAAACCGAGTGAATTATTTACCTGGTTTGCGAAATCACCACGCCCAGTTGCGACAATATAAGCACCGGCTTCTTTTGCAGCATAAGGATATATTTCAGGAACTGGATTTGCGCAAACAAAAACGATGGATTTTTCAGCCATATTGCTAATCCACTCGGGTTTAATGGTATCAGGACCTGGTTTTGACAATGCAATCAATACATCAGCACCTTTCATCACCTCTCCAAAATCATCCACCTTATTAGGATTAGTCGTTTCACAGAGTTCCCATTTCCGATAAAACGCTTTATTATTTTTAATGTCTTCACGATCTTTATGCAGCGACCCTTTTGAATCAAAAAGCACAATTTTTTTCGGATCAGCACCGGCAGCAATAAGAAGTCGTGCAATTGTCGTATTTGATGCACCTGCACCCATCATAGTAATTCTCACATCTCCAATTTTCTTATCGGCGAGTTTCAATGCATTAATTAATCCTGCAAGGGTAACAGATGCTGTTCCTTGTGCATCATCGTGCCAAACAGGGATATCGCATTCTTCTCTAAGCGTATCCAATACTTTAAAACAATTCGGTTGGGAAATATCCTCAAGGTTGATAGCACCAAAACTAGGTTGCAGCATTTTTACAAAATCGATAATCTTATCCGGATCTTTCTCTCCTTTTTCGTTAGTTGAATCGACACAAAGTGCAACTGCATCTACTCCACCAAGGTATTTCATTAAAAATGCTTTTCCTTCCATCACACCAAGACCACCTGAAGGCGTCACATCACCATCACCCAAAACACGAGTAGAATCACTTACAACAGCCACCAAATTACCACGATTCGACAAATTAAAAGACTCATTATTATCATCACGAATACTGGTTGACACCTTAGATACACCTGGTGTGTACCAGACATTAAACCAATTAAATCCGGGAACAGCGGCTTTTGGAATTACCTGAATTTTTCCACCATAATGATTATGTGCAGAATACGAAAGGGTTTTCAAAAAAATGGTTTGTGCTTTTGCAATTTGTGCTTCACTGAAATCATCAGGAAAAGCCATTTTTAGATTCGATAAGTCAAGTTTAATTTTTTCCATAATATAGATTATTGAATAAGTTTAATGTTTTTCAGCTCCGGCTTTTTTGAATCCGACTTTAATAAATTCACGATTTAAACGTGCAATATGCGCTAAGCTAATTCCTTTTGGACATTCGGCCTCGCAAGCACCAGTGTTTGAACACGAACCAAAGCCGAGTTCATCCATTTTGGTCAACATATTCCATGCACGTTGAACACCTTCTGTTTTTCCCTGCGGTAAGAGTGCATACTGTGATACTTTTGCAGCAACAAACAACATAGCAGATGAATTTTTACAAGCTGCGACACAGGCACCACAACCGATACATGCAGCAGCATCAAATGCTTCATCGGCGTTTATCTTAGGTACTTTAAATGTATTTGCATCCACGGCAGACCCCACCTCAACATTGACAAATCCACCGGCTTCCATAATTTTGTCAAATGCACCGCGATCAACCACTAAATCTTTAATCACAGGAAAAGAGTTTGTCCGCCAAGGTTCAACGACAATTGTATCTCCATCCTTAAATGCTTTCATATTTAATTGACAAGTGGTAATTTCCTGCCCTGGACCATGTGGGCGTCCGTTAATCATCATTGCACAACTTCCACAAATACCTTCACGGCAATCATGCTCAAATGCGACCGGATCTTTTCCTTCAGCAATCAAATTTTCATTTAAAGCATCCATCATTTCAAGGAATGTCATATCAAAAGATGCATTATCAAGGTAATACGTTTCAAACTGACCTTTATCTTTGGAACTGGCTTGTCGCCAGACTTTTAATGTTAATTTCATAGCATTGATTTTAATTTCATTGAACTGATTTATTTATAACTTCTTTGCTGAACTTTTACTTCTTCAAAAACCAAGTCCTCTTTATGCAGATTTGGCATTTTTTGATTGCCTTGATATTCCCAAACGGACACATAGCTGAATTCCTCATCATTACGCATTGCTTCGCCTTCCTGAGTTTGATACTCTTCGCGGAAATGCGCACCACAGGATTCATTTCGATTCAACGCATCATAAATAATTAATCGGGCAATTTCAAAAGATGCGGCAACTCGCAAAGCACGTTCCAAAGTTTGATTCATACTGTCTGTGCTTCCCGTAATATTGAGATCTTTATAAAATTCATCTTCAAGCTGATTTATTTCCTCAATGCCTTTTTTCAATCCTTCTGCATTACGTGCCATTCCGGCTCTATCCCACATAATTTTCCCCAACTTTTTATGAAACGCCAATGGGGATGTTTTCCCTTTAATATTCATCAAACGCTCAATGCGATCCTTAGCCTCTTTTTCTGCCTCCTCAAATTCTGGTAAATCAGTAGATATCTTTGGAGTTTGAATTTCATCAGCAAGATAATCGTTAATGGTTATTGGCAAGATAAAATAACCATCACCTGAACCCTGCATCAGAGAAGAAGCACCCAATCTATTTGCGCCATGATCAGAGAAATTTGCTTCACCAATGGCATATAATCCAGGGATAGTTGTCATTAAATTATAATCAACCCATAATCCACCCATAGTATAATGTCCTGCCGGATAAATTTTCATTGGTTGTTTGTACGGAGATTCTCCAGTAATTTTTTGATAGAGATCAAAAAGGTTTCCGTATTTATTCTCAATCACTTTCTTTCCTTGTTTTTTAATTGCATCGGAGAAATCGAGATATACAGCATATCCAGTTTCACCGACTCCATATCCTGCATCGCAACGTTCTTTGGCCGCTCGTGAAGCAATATCACGTGGCACAAGATTCCCAAATGCAGGATAGCGTCTTTCCAAATAATAATCTCGTTCTTCGACAGGAATATCCTTTGGTTTTCGTTTATCGCCCTCAGCTATAGGCACCCAAACGCGTCCATCATTACGCAAAGATTCTGACATCAGTGTTAGTTTCGACTGATACTCATTCAATTGCGGGATACATGATGGATGAATTTGAATAAAACTTGGATTTGCAAAGTATGCACCTTTTTTAAAGGCCGCATAAGCCGCTTCACCACTAGAATTCACAGCGAGTGTGGACAAGAAATATATTGTACCATATCCTCCGGTAGCCATTACAACTACATGTGCTGAATGTCTTTCAAGTTCGCCAGTAACCAAGTTACGACAAACAATTCCTCGAGCTTTTCCATCAACTGTTACGATTTCAAGCATCTGCCGACGTTCGTACATGGTAACACTGCCTTTAGAAATTTGACGTTTTAAGGCAGTGTAACTTCCGAGCAAGACTTGTTGTCCGGTTTGACCTTGGGCATAAAATGTTCGTGAAACCTGCACTCCGCCGAATGATCTGGTTGTAAGATCCCCGCCATATTCTCGGGCAAATGGTACACCTTGAGCAGTCAATTGGTCGATAATTGAGTTGCTGACTTCAGCAGCACGATACACATTTGCTTCACGAGCGCGGAAATCTCCACCCTTAATCATATCGTGAAACAAGCGATACACAGAATCGTTATCGTTTCGATAATTTTTTGCCGCATTTATTCCTCCCTGTGCAGCAACTGAGTGCGCACGTCTCGGAGAATCCTGAAAACAGAAGACCTTAACATTATAGCCCATTTGACCGAGGCTAGCAGCTGCCGCTGCGCCTGCCACACCGGTACCAACCATAATAATGTCCATTTTCTTTTTGTTTGCAGGGCTCACTAATTTCAATGAGTTTTTATGATTTGTCCACTTTTGTGCCAGTGGTCCTTTTGGTATTTTTGAGTCTAATTTTGCCATTGGATTTTTTATTTTGTCATTAAATCATTGAACGAATCATCACATAAAGTGGAATAATGGAATATCCGAGCGCTAAAAGCAATGAAAACAATACGCCAATAACATTCCAGATTTTCCTCCATTTTTTATTACTACATCCCAAGGTTTGAAAAGCTGACCACACCCCGTGATAAAGATGTAATCCCAATGCAATTGCACCGACAACATATAAAGCAACTGACCATTTCCAGTTAATAAAAAGACCTGTTACAAGGGCATACGCATTTTCCATATGTTCTCCATTAATCGTTACTTCAGTAAGTAATGGATCACCTGTAAATTTCATTTTCCAGAAAAAATTAATAAGATGAATTACGAGGAAAACAAGTATTACAGTTCCAAGTATGTACATATTACGGCTAGGCCAAGCGCTTCCTGCAGATGCATTTCTTGTTTTATATCTTCCAAACGCGCCATAATTCACATTTCGATTTCTTTGATTTTGAAAAGTAATAAAGGAAGCGATTAAGAAATGTGCAACCAAACCGATTGCAAGCAAAGGCTCAACCACCCTAATTAAGGGATTTGTCGCCATAAAATGAGCTGCTCGGTTAAATAAATCTCCCGTTCCATCAAATAATATCATAGAATTTACGGTAAGATGTACCAGTAAAAACATGATAAGGAACAATCCAGTCACACTCATCAGTATTTTCCGTCCGATGGAGGTGGTAAAAAAATTCGTCATAGCACTTTAATTGATTAAGTTTATAAATAATAACAATATCACATTATTGGTCAGCCCATTTTTTTCTGCCTTCAACGTATAAATCTTTACCGGTGCAATCGTTTATCACGATAAGCGGCATATTTTCCACCTCGAGTTTACGAACAGCCTCCGGTCCAAGTTCGTCAAAAGCAATAACTTCTGCTTTTTTAATGGTTTTAGACAATAATGCGGCAGCACCTCCAGTTGCACCAAAATAGACAGCACAATGGGTTTTCAAACCGTTCACCACCTCTGCAGAACGAGCCCCTTTTCCAATCATTCCTTTCATTCCGACCTGCAAAAGATCTTCGACAAAAGGATCCATACGGTAGCTAGTTGTTGGTCCGGCAGCACCAATTGCTTGTCCAGGCTGTGCAGGAGACGGTCCCACATAATAAATCACAGCACCTTTGGTATCAAAGGGTAAAGCTTTGTTATCATTTAACAAATCTACGAGTTTTTGATGCGCTGCATCACGAGCTGTATAAATGGTTCCTGATATAAATACCTCGTCACCTATTTTCAGCTTTTTAATTATCTCATTATCTAATGGAGTGGTAATATGGATACTCATAATTTTAAATAGTTTTGGTTTTTACTCTAGCTGCATGGCACTGAATATTTACTGCAACCGGAAAGGTTGCAATATGACGTGGAAACTCTTCAATAAATAAATCCAATGAAGTTGTATTTCCACCAAGTCCGGCAGGACCGATACCTAATTTATTAATTGCTTCCAGCCATTCAACTTCTAATGCAGCAAGTTTAGGATTTGGATTTCGCTCTCCAAATTTTCTGGTAATTGCTTTTTTTGACAGATAGGCAACATAATCAAATGTTCCACCAATAGCAACACCAATTACCGTTGGAGGGCAAGGATTTCCACCAGCTTGTGAAACAGTCTCAAGAATAAATTTTCTGACTCCTTCAATGCCATCAGCGGGTTTCATCATTTTTATTCGACTCATATTTTCAGCCCCACCACCTTTTGGTAACATCATAATTTTCACTTTATCCCCAGGTACAATGTGCGTATGAATGATTGCAGGCGTATTGTCACCAGTATTTTTAGGATCAGTAATCGGGTTTGCGACAATAGACTTTCGCAAAAATCCCTCAACATAACCTTTAGCAACCCCTTTATTAATTGCGTCATTCACATCCCCGCCAACAAATTGAACTTCTTGTCCCACATCCATATAAATAACGGTAAAACCAGTGTCCTGACAGATTGGCGTTTTTTCCGTACGGGCAATTTCAATGTTTTCAAGCAATTGGTTAAGAACAGCAACTCCGACTTCAGATTTTTCGTTAGTCTTTGCCTTTTCTATTGCTTCAATTAAGTCCGGATTTGCTACAGTAGAGGCTTCAATTGCCATATCACGGATGACTTTTGTCAGCTTTTCGACTTCAATTTTCTTCATATTGGCAGATAAATTGGATTAAATATAATAATTTCAAATATAAATAATTTCAAAGACGAAAAATATGCTTTATAACATATATAGGAATTATACTTATACTTGCACTAGTTTCAACAAAAAACCCGCTGGATATCAGCGAGTTTCATTGTTTATAGGGGACTTCTATTAATTCATAACTATTTTTAGCACATGGCCAATTTCTGCGGCAGACTCAGCGACTTTCACCCCTGCATTTTTAAGGGCATCGATTTTTTCACTGGCAGTTCCTTTACTACCTGCAATAATTGCACCCGCGTGCCCCATGCGTTTTCCTTTCGGAGCGGTTTGCCCAGCAATAAATGCAACGACCGGTTTTTTTACATGATTTTTAATGAAATCAGCGGCTTGTATTTCAAGATCTCCACCAATTTCACCAATCACTACCATTGCTTCGGTTTCCGGGTCTGCTTCAAATAATTTCAATAAATCAATAAATGAATACCCGATAATTGGATCACCACCGATGCCAACTGCAGTTGTAATTCCGTATCCTGCCTGAACAACTTGATTAGCTGCTTCGTATGTCAAAGTTCCTGATTTAGAAATAACGCCTACTTTTCCTTTCTTAAAAACAAACCCAGGCATAATTCCAACCTTTGCTTCATCAGCAGTTATTACACCGGGACAATTCGGGCCTAGTAAAATCGCATCATGTGCCTCAACATACTTTTTTGCAATCATCATATCTTTCACAGGAATACCTTCTGTAATACAGACAATAATTTTTATTCCGGCTTCCGCAGCTTCCATAACAGAATTCGCAGCAAAGGCGGGTGGGACAAAAACAAGTGATGTATCTGCTTGGGTTTGTTGAACAGCCTCTTCTACGGAATTAAAAACTGGTTTCCCGAGATGCGTTGTTCCACCTTTTCCTGGTGTTACACCACCGACAATTTTTGTTCCATATTGCATACATTGTTCAGCATGAAAACTTCCTTCTTTTCCAGTAAATCCCTGAACAAGGACTTTTGTATCTTTATTTACTAATATACTCATGACTCTATGCTCTTACAAGGTTAACGGCTTTTTCAGCACCATCATTCAAATCAGATGCAGTGACCAATTGTTCTATTCCGGATTTATCCAAGATTTCTTTTGCAATTTCTACATTTGTACCATCAAGTCGAACAACAACAGGAACATGAACAGAAACTTTTTTCGTCGCTTCAATAATTCCATTCGCAATTCGGTCGCAACGCACAATTCCGCCGAAAATATTAATGAAAATCACTTTCACATTTTTATCTCTCAAAATAATCTCCATGCCTTTAGCAACAGTTTCAGGAGAAGCGCCACCCCCAACATCAAGGAAGTTTGCAGGCTCGCCTCCTTTGTATTTGATGATATCCATGGTTGACATTGCAAGTCCTGCGCCATTAACCATACAACCAACATTTCCGTCAAGTTTCACATAAGACAATCCATATTCACCAGCTTCTGTTTCTGCGGAATCTTCTTCATCAAAGTCGCGCATTTCAAGAATATCATTTTGGCGCATTAACGCATTGTCGTCAAAACCCATTTTTGCATCAAGTGCTATCAATCTATTGTCATCCAATAATGCTAAGGGATTAATCTCAATCATATTTGCATCTTTTTTATCGTATGTATGATACAGTGCTTTTGCAAAAACGGCAAAATGTTTCGTCTGTGCTTTATCAAAACCAAGCTCTTCTGCTAGGTTTCTAATTTGAAAATCCTGCAACCCGAACAGCGGATTTACTTGAACTTTAATAATTTTTTCTGGGGTTTCTTCAGCAACTTTTTCAATTTCCACACCACCTTCAGTACTTGCCATTATAACCGGCATTTCCGTTTTCCGATCTAAGGTTATCCCAAGGTAATACTCATCTTTAATACTTGCACCGGATTCAATATAAAGCTTTTTCACTTTTTTACCTTCAGGGCCGGTTTGATGAGTAATAAGCGTCATTCCCAACATTTGCTTTGCAACATCAAAAACCTCATCAGGACTTGATGTAATTTTTACTCCGCCAGCCTTTCCGCGACCACCGGCATGGATTTGTGCTTTTACAACAAACTTTTTAGTTCCTAATAATTCGGCGGCCTTTTTTGCTTCCTCAGCAGTTTCTGCAGGATAGCCATCTAAAACTGGCACACCAGATAAACGAAAAATACTTTTAGCCTGATATTCATGTATATTCATATTCGCAAGATTTATTTTATACAGATAATCGTAATTAATCTTCAGCATTACTGCATGACAAAAATAAAAAAAGTTATTAAAAAACTAAGTAATATTAAAGAAAACCAATAGACAGACAAATAAATTCTAAAAGAAAAACAACTAAGGTATTGTTACGAAATAAAGTAAACAGAATAGGCGAAGTTATTTTTGTTTTTATAACGAAGTAAAAAGCAAAAAGAACGAGCTTAAATGTTCAGGTTATTTTGTAACAATGCCTAAAATCGCATCTCAATATTTAAGCTAAGACAATAAAAATGACAAAAAATAAGTGCTTTTTTTGACACAAACACAAAAAAGTATTATCTTAGCCAAAATATCAAATATAAAAATTATGAAATCACTTAAAAATCTTATCATCACACTTGCTCTATTAGGTTTTGTATTTGCATTCAATAGTTGTAACCAGGATGACGATATAGCACCAACAATTTATTTCATAGAATCGCAAGACACAACGGTTTTACTACAAACCTTATTTGATGATCCTGGTATTTATGTTGAAGACAATAAGGACTTAAATTCGGAAATTGAAATTGAAAGTGATTTTTATGATGAACTAAGTTTCAACATTGCTGATAGCACACTCAGAGTAACTGGAGATTACGAAATCACTTATACAGCAACTGACTTAGCAGGAAATGAAAAAGAAGGAATACGTACCGTAAGCGTTATTAATGTTGCAAGTACCCTTGCCGGAAGTTATAATGTTGTCGGTGTTTATGAAAATGTTCCAAATAGAAACTTCACAAGCTCGATATCTGCTGATGCAAGATGTTCAGGAAAAATTCGACTCACAAAAACATATATGCACACCATTGGTGACGATGATATTTACCTAAAAATTGAAGCATGGCTTTATTCAGATGATCATTCATTAGATATTACAAATTCATCTGTTGAAGTCAATGAGCATTTCGGATGGATGGCAACTCCTGACAATCCTGATGAGCCATTCTTTTTCAACATGTATGCAGAAACTGCACTCAGTATGATGCCTCGTTACAAGTATTTGCACATTCCCACTCAAACTTTTTCTGATTCGGTGAATGCTGCGGCATACCAAATAAAAGGACAAACTGAAGATAATGGCATGCCCCGCTCATACATTACTTATGACGTCGATCAAATTACAGAAATTGTAATAAAAGCAACGGTAACTCGTGGAGGAAGTGTAGAGGAAATTACTGAAACCTACGTGCCTAGGTAGTGTTTATGAACTAATATTTTTAAAAAACATAAATTGAAAGCTGTTGCAAATTTTGCAGCAGCTTTTTTTTTGATTCTTATGAAATTTAGCCCGCATTATTCACCAAATACAATTAAAAATGTCCAAAACATTATCCATTCTCAAAAAATCATAACCATCTAAAATACATCTAAATAATCGTTTTTAAACATTTACAAACGAATGTCAAACGAAAGCAAATATTTATTAACCGATTATGGGTTTCCGGTCGCCGTATGTTTGCACCGAGCAATCAAAACAAAGCTCAACAAAATTGAATATTAATTTTAAAATTTACTATTATGAATTTGCACAATCATGTATTATTAATTGGAAACTTGGGCGGAGACCCTGAATTGAAATCTTTTGAAAACGGAACAAAAGTCTTAAACGTGAGTATGGCAACAAATGAGTCGTATAAAGATTCAAAAGGTGAGCGACAAACAAAAACTGATTGGCATCGCTTGGTAATTTTCGGCAAACAAGCCGAGCTTATTGCGGAGCATTGCAAATCAGGGTCAAAACTTGCAATTGAAGGTAAATTGCAGACACGCAGCTATGAGCAGGATAAGACAAAACGCTATATTACAGAAGTTGTCGTACAAGAATTCATTTTTCTTGACACAAAAAAATCATAAGATTTACTTCACAAAAACTAAAACAAGAAAACACTCCCAAATCTGAGGTTTGGGAGTGTTTTCAATTATATCGTTTGCTAAAATGTGCTCAAAGCCTTTTCCGTTGCATTAATTAAGGGATCACCACTTAAGGGCGCACCAACTGCATTTTGCATCCACATTTGTGGGATTAATTTACCTGCCTCTAACGAGCGAGTCAATTCATCAGAAAACGTTTTATCTTTCATGAATTCAATCATCTGAAATTCAACCAAATGGCCTAATGGATAATTAGACAAATATAAAGGTGCATCAATCATATGAGAATAGATTGCCAAAATCGGAGAATCTTTCACTCCAAAGACATCGGCATAGTACGTATTCCAAACCTCAGTAGCTATTTCCACAACAGCTTCACGAAGCTCATCCGGTGTTGCTTCAGGATTTTCGTACATCCATTTCCAAACTTCCATATCAACTATGGAAACACCCATGATTTCAACTGCTGACCAAAAATTATCCAACACAGCCATTGCCTCCCCTTGCGGATTATCAGTTTTCATTCCCAACAACTCCAAATCGCGTGCCTGAAACATAAAGGCTACCGCTTCGGTAAAAGCAGTATTCGGAACACCGTGCATAAAATAATGATCTATATTATGAATGGTAATGGTTTGCTCCACATTATGTCCAAATTCATGCATTGCAATATTATAGCCTTTATAATCCATACCAGATTTAGGAATTCGGGTACGCAAATGTGACACATCGTCTTTCATCTCTGCGCCCCAAGCATGACCAGCACCACGAGCAGGATCAACGACAATTTTTTCAGAAATCTCTTCAGCAATTTGTTTGTCCCAACCTAAATTCATTAATAAATTCGGAAGGTCAGCATTTAATGCCTTCGGATTTGAATAACGCTCACGTGTGATTGCATCCAATTCTGCTTCATTAATTCCGCTGCGCGATTTAAAACCGTCGTACCAAATGTCATAGGGACGAAGTTCACGACCCAATCGCTCAGAAATTAATGCAGCAACATCCTTCACTACATCAGCGCTAATAAATTCACGGAAAAGCGTTTCAACTTCCGGCTGAGTAATTTCCATATTTTGTGAAAAAGCACGATCAATATAGGTAGGATACAACGGAGTGTAATCATCCATCGCTTTCATAGCATGGAAATTATTCAACAAATGCTGATATCGCATGTCTTGTTCACGCTCCAATTCAATTTCTTTTCCATCTTTATAATAGGTGTTATTAAGAGGATTCCAGATATATTCATCCGAATCAATCATATCAGCAGCAATGTCTTGATGAACAATATTCAGCATCACATGATAAATCATTTCTTGCGCCTCCTGATTTTTTGTGCCATAATGTGACTTCAACTCATCGCGCAGCCCCCAATGTGTAATCAGAACCTTATCTTCATCGAAAAGATGCTCATTTTCATTATTCACAAGCTGTCCCATGTGAATATTGTAAGTAGAAATATAAGTATCTGAATTAGTGGCAGCAAGTGAGGCTTCTTGCAGTAGATTTGCAGGGATTCTGGCATCAAACAAGTCTCCCGCACGTGCAGCAGCCCAATCGAAACGCGACCAACTTTCTCCATGCTCCATTTTTTCTTCTAAACTGTAAGCGGGGAAGTTCAATACGACATAAAACGCAATTTTATTCGCATACATATCTTCGGTAATATGAGCAGATGCACTGTATGCTCCGAATTGATAATCCAGTGGATGCAATTCGCCCATATCAAGATGCAGAGGTGCTATTAAATCAACATCAATGCGATGAAAATACCCGTAAAGGATTTCAAAATTACGCTCTAATTTATTAAGTGCAATTTTACGTTCATCTGCATTTGCGATAAACGATTTAGCAACAAACCGGCGAAAATCGGTTTCGCTACCATCATCATCACGCCACAATCTAGCAGCTTGTTGCACCCCTTTTTTAATACGCAGCACATTAAGCTCAGGATTGGCATTTTTTAGCGAATCAATCAGCTCACTGACAAGGCTTTCAGCAATTGGAGATTTTTCCATTTTGATATCTTTTTCGGTTTCAAAATCACAGGCAGACATTAAAGCAGCCATTGCAAGGAATAGAAATAGTTGTTTCATAAAGCATAATTTTGTTCCATGTAAAATTGCAGAAAAAATTGGTGTTTTCAAAATATTTTGTTTCAACTTTAACTTAGCAAAGGATTCGCTTAACAGAAAAACCAACTTTATTCACAACTTATACCAAGTTAATTTGGCATTACCCGGCTCATAAAAACAAGTACTATCATGAAGAAGTTGATTCTGAGGTAAATATGGATGATTTATTTGCGCCCATTGAATTATAAAGTGGAGAAATCTACTTGTTTTTGATAGATTTCTCCACTTTATAATTTTCATATTTGGAGAAATCGTAATTATTTTAACACATTTCTCCACTTTGCTTTACTATTTTAGGAAGCAATACATTTTATTTTTTGCATCCGCCATGTGGCGGATGCAAGATTGGTAATACCGGAATTTTTGATTTTAAAGTGGTATTACTTCATCAACTTTTTGTATTTAAAACGTTTAGGAGCATCAGCACCGAGTCGTTTTTTGCGATTTTCTTCGTATTCTGAAAATGATCCTTCAAAGAAATATACCTGAGAATCTCCTTCAAAAGCCAAAATATGAGTCGCAATACGATCCATAAACCAGCGATCATGCGTAATCACAACTGCACATCCGGCGAAGTTATCAAGTCCTTCTTCTAATGCCCTCATGGTATTCACATCAATATCATTGGTGGGTTCATCAAGCAGCAGCAGATTTCCTTCGGCTTTAAGCGCCAAAGCCAAATGTAAACGATTTTTTTCTCCTCCTGACAGCACTCCGCATTTTTTTTCCTGATCAGCACCGTTAAAATTAAAACGACCAACATAAGCCCGAGCATTGGCTTGTTTATTTCCCAACATAATGGTTTCCGTTCCACCGGAAATGACTTCAAAAACTGATTTTTCAGAATCAATGGCCTCATGTGTCTGGTCAACATAGCTAATTTTAACAGTTTCACCAACATCAATGCTTCCGCTATCGACTTGAAGCTGCTCCATAATCAGTTTAAAAAGGGTCGTTTTACCTGCGCCATTCGGACCAATAACCCCGATAATTCCGGCGGGCGGCAATTTAAAACTCAGATTTTCAAATAAAAGCTTATCACCAAATCCCTTAGTTACCTCATGCATTTCCACAACTTTATCACCAAGGCGCGGTCCATTTGGAATATAGATTTCGAGTTTTTCCTCTTTTTGTTTACTATCCTCACTCATCAATTGATTGTAGGCATTTAAACGAGCTTTTGACTTTGCATGCCGAGCTTTTGGCGACATTCTCACCCATTCAAGCTCTCGATCAAGGGTTTTCCGACGTTTTTTATTGCCTTTTTCTTCCTGTTCTAAGCGTTTTGATTTTTGCTCAAGCCAAGAGGAATAATTTCCTTTCCAGGGAATACCTTCACCACGATCAAGTTCAAGAATCCAACCTGCCGCATTATCGAGAAAATACCGGTCGTGAGTAATGCAAATCACAGTTCCTTTGTATTGATGGAGATGCGTTTCAAGCCAAAGAATACTTTCAGCATCCAAGTGGTTGGTAGGCTCATCAAGCAGAAGAACATCAGGTTCCTGAAGCAATAATCGACAAAGTGCGACACGCCGCCGCTCGCCACCTGACAATTCACTAATTGGCTGTTCATCCGGAGGACATTGTAAAGCATCCATAGCACGTTCAAGCTTACTATCGAGGTTCCATGCATCGAGTTGATCCATGCGCTCCTGCAATTTAGCTTGTTCTGCCATAAGCTTATCCATATTATCAGGATTTTCATACACCTCAGGTAAGCCAAATTGCTCATTAATTTCCTCATAACGAGCAAGCACATCAACGGTTTCCTGCAAACCCTCGCGAACAATTTCAATGACTGTTTTATTTTCATCGAGCTGTGGTTCTTGATCCAATAAACCAACCGTGTAGCCGGGTAAAAAAACAACTTCTCCATTATACGTTTTATCCTGACCTGCAATAATTTTCAGCAGCGTTGATTTTCCAGAGCCATTTAATCCAATAATTCCGATTTTTGCTCCAAGAAAAAAGGAAAGTGAAATATCTTTTATAACTGTCTTATTTGGCGGGTAAGTTTTACTCACCTGTGACATGGAAAAAATAATCTTATTGTCGTCGCTCATATTCTTATCTTTTTTGCAAATGTACAACAGAAAATGAGAATTAAAGACACTGCGATTTAAAAATTCGGACAATGCGGGCAAATACAACATTTTAACCAATAACAATAATTTTTTATAAAATATATGCATGTTTTATTTGAAAAAAAAAAACATATAAATTTGCACTGTATTTCGATCGAAACATAACATTATTGTTTAACTCTAAAACTCAAGAACTATGAAAAAAGCACAAAACACATTACTGATTGGATTATTGTTAGTTTTTATGATCTCTTTTTTAGCTTATGAAAAAGAAATTATAGAAACAAATCCAAATACAGATCAAACAGAAACAACACAAGTTGAAACAAAGCAAAGCGACCCATTTCCGTGGTAGTGAGTTAGACCACAACCTCAGAGTAATAATTTGACTCCATATTTGGTCAATGCCTGCTAATAATCCATAAGACTTTATTGACTGCACATATCCAAAAGGCGGTGGTTGTCTTGAAACTGTGGTCATAACGCCACAAATGAAAAGCATTATAACTGATTATAATGATGTTGTGTCTAATAGCACAACAAGAATTATTACTAATTATACTAAAGATAATGGTAAAGACTTATCATACTTTATGCACAAAGAACATTTAGTAAATGTTGTGTTTGGAAAAGAATTTGTTTTTACAAAGAAAAAAGATGATTATATCTATTTTATTTTCTCAACATCTTCAGACCCACAAGCAGAAAAAATTACTCAAATCTATTCATTTAAAATTCAATAAGAAGAATGTATAAAACACTACAATCAAATAATATCAGGAACAGTTATATATTGTTTCTGATATTATTATTTACAAGCTGCACGCAGTACCAAGGGGAAGTTAAACGAGTTGAAGAAATCGAAATTGCTTTTCAAGGAAAAACACGAAGAATGATACCCGTTAACTATAATAACAATAAGTGCATTTGCATTGAGGAAGTATTTCAAGACAGCATAAATTTAAGAATTTTTAATTTAAAAAACGGAAATGAACTTTTAACAATAAAACATCCAAAGCCATTTGATTGGTTTTTAAGGAGTGGGCTTAAAAACCATCTTTTATTCAGTGAACGAAATGGTAATTTCATTCTTTTAAATTTAGACACAAAAACAACAGATTATTACAAGGCTTCAGATTTCGGAATTATTAACCGAGATTTCTTTACCCTTAGATCGTTTTCTCCAGATGGGACATATTTAGTTGCCGATTTCAAAGAAACAAAAGAAAACGAAATGTTAACTATGGAAAACACAATAAGCGGATATAAACTTTTTAGTGAAGAATCATTATTGGTTGAGTTGTCGCTTGAAAACGGAGCTCTGAAATTTAATGACACAATTACATACGGTTTTAAAAAAAACTATTTTTGGGGGGAAGATGGATTTGGTTTGTCATACACATATATTGACAAGCTTGACAATAATGCGTATATTTTAACCAGCCCTTATAATGATGAAATTTTCTTCATTAATGAGGATTCAGAAAAATCGATAAAAGTAAAATCTAAACTTAGAAATATTGCGGTTGATGTTGAACCTTACAACACCTATGAAAAAAGTCCTCGAAAATTCAATGAAAATATTTCTGATAATTATGCCAATCAGCCACATATATCAAGCATTAATTATGATAAAAAAACAGAACGAATACACTTAGAAATATGGAATGGAAAAGAAAAAAACATGAATCTTCTGACATTAAATTGTGATGGGAAAACTTTAGCAGAATCAACAATAAACATGGAACATATAAAAACACATTTCTACTATCAAGGCAAGCAATATTTTATTAGAAAGCACAATTATGAGAAAAATAGTCATATTTACATTGATGTTTATCAGTACATTAGTAAGTAATTGCAAAAATAAAGACGTCAATAAGACTGAAATACTACTCAACACAATTGAAACAAAATTTGAGGTCTCGTTAGACGATTACAAATATCTTTGCATAATTAACGATGGCGGATGTTTGCCCTGCAACCGGATATATAGTAAGGCGCTTACCGATGCTTCAAAATCCAATGATTTTTTGATTATTATTGCAGAAAGTGGATCCGTATTAAACCTTCGTGCCTTTGATTATGATGCCCCAAACATTTATCACACGTATGATGATATTTTAGGAGAAAGTCAAATGAAAGCAGGCAGCTATTTTGGGAAATTGAAAAATGGAGAGTGTGAATCGCTCGATTATATTGATCCTAAAAGAACAGAAAGCATTATGACTGAAATTCAATTGATTTTAGAACGTTAAATCATTCCACATCAATACAAAAACCCAAAAAGCCATAATGGAATTTTATTTTGAAATCCGTATTCTATATCATCAGAAACAATAAAACCATTTTCAATCTTTGCGATTTGGAATTCTGATTTATTTTTGCCACCTATTTCAAAAGTATATCCATTGCAGAGAAAATCTCCTGCATTGGGATATCGAACTTCACCAATTTTACTCAGTTGATTATAAAAAAAACTCTCACGCAGTGTGCCATTATTGACATTATTTGCATTAATCGCATAAAGGAGATTAGGATTTTCAAGATATAGCTTATCCGGTTTGCTAAGCAAACCAATGCCATCAGAATCAACAAATAAGCGTTTTATAAAAGCAGCATCCTCCAGATATTGCAAATAATCTAACAAGGTTATTCTAGACAGCTCAATTCGCTCACTAAACTTTGTGATATTCGGTTTAAAAGGCACATTTTTGGCTAGCACATAAAGTAATTTCTGAATTTTATTAATATGACGCACTTCTACTTTTTTTATTCGCGGCAATTCAACTTCAATTGAGTATTTAATGGTTTCTCGAAGCCTTTCATTATAGTTGTTTTTGTTCTCAAGAAAATACGGATAATAACCAAATTTCAGATAATCTTTAAAAAAAGCAAGTGGTCGTATCTGCTTAACAATGTCCATACTTATCGCTTCATGATTTATTAAAATCTCCGTTACTGCTGAGTAGTAACCTTATATTTACTACAGCCTTTATCGGTTTTGTAAATATTGGTGCAACTTTCGAAAAGCCAACGAGGTACTAAATCTAAAATTTGCTTAATTACTGGTTTATTATTATTTTTGTTTCGCCTGAAGAGTCCCATATTTTAAAAGTTTTTAATAGAACTCAAATATACGGGATTCTGAGTTTTTTTTTTTAAATAACGACTTTCGGATACTAGTGATGTTTTTCTTTAAATCCAATGCTGATTTAAACAAATTTTTTAAGCAATAGTTATCAATACTAAACATCGGCTTTTATTGATATCACTTGATTTTAAAAAAACAAGTGCTTCAGAATTGAATATTCAAAAAAGGATTTAAAAATCCACAAATAATCAACTCTCATGAAGTTTTTGTAAATTTATACGAACTGCCCCCATCCAATATAGATACAAGCAATAAAAATTACTGATATGCAAAGGATTTTGTTGGTGTGAGGCTTATTATTACTGCGTAAAACTTTACAAATTTTCTACTTTTTATACTCGTCGCTTGTATCAATTTCAAAAGAATGATGATTTAAGCCACAATTTTATTATTTTCGCATCTTAATTGTAGTAATCGATTCTTATGAAGAAATTAAACATTGTAGTTTTAGCCAAACAAGTTCCGGATACCCGTAATGTTGGGAAGGATGCGATGAAAGCAGACGGTACAGTAAATCGTGGTGCGCTTGATGCAATTTTCAATCCTGAAGATTTAAATGCGCTGGAACAAGCGTTGAGAATAAAAGAAACTTATGGTGCCAATGTGTGTCTGCTAACCATGGGACCTCCACGAGCGGCCGGAATCATTCGGGAAGCCATGTTTCGTGGTGCAGACGAAGGCATCCTGTTAACCGACAGAGCATTTGCCGGATCTGACACACTGGCAACCTCTTATGCCATTTCACAAGCAATCCGCAAAATTAATCCTGACATGATTATTGCAGGACGCCAAGCAATTGACGGAGATACGGCACAAGTTGGACCTCAAGTTGCTGAAAAGCTAAACTGGCCACAAATTACCTATACTGAAGAAATTCTTGAACTCTCTGATAAAGAAATTCAGATAAAGCGACGATTAGAAAACGGTGTGGAAGTTGTTAAAGCGCCCATGCCTACAGTTATCACGGTAACAAGCTCAGCTCCGGAATGCAGAACCAGAAATGCAAAACTCACCATGAAATACAAGCATGCAAGAACCATTTCTGAATTGCAAAATGAAAATCGTGATTATGAAGCTTTACTTTTGGACAAACCGCATCTAATCATTAAAGAGTGGAACATAAAAGAGGTTGAGGCAGATGCCGATTTACTCGGATTATCAGGAAGTCCTACAAAAGTAAAAAAAATTGAAAACGTGGTATTTACAGCAAAAGAAACAAGACGACTTGGCGATACAGAACAAGAAATCAATGATCTTTTTGCTGACTTAATTAAAAATCACACCATTGGTTAAAAACGAAAAACTATGAACAATATATTTGTCATTACTGAACTCACCGAACAAGGCAATATTGCAGATGTTTCTCTGGAATTAATGACCAAAGGCAAACAATTGGCGAACGAACTGAAAGTCGATTTGGAAGCACTTGTTATCGGACATGAATTAAAAGGAATTGAAAATGAACTGTATCCGTACGGAGCAGATAAAGTATGGGTTGCTGATGACCCCCGTTTAAAGCATTATCTCACACTCCCATTTACGAAAATTGCCGTAGAGCTTTTCAAAGAAGAGAAACCGCAAATTGCATTACTCGGAGCAACTACAGCAGGGCGAGATTTAGGGCCTCGCGTTTCAAGCGCTCTAAGCAGTGGATTAACAGCAGATTGTACTGAACTTATTATCGGAAAACATTACGATAAAAAATCAGACACAAATTACGATCAGCTACTCTATCAAATTCGTCCGGCCTTTGGTGGAAACATTATTGCAACCATTATTAATCCAGACCACCGTCCACAAATGGCAACTGTCCGCGAAGGCGTTATGAAAAAATCCATTGTTGGTACCGATTACAAAGGAGAAAGAATCGATCTGGATTTTAACAAATGGCTCACAGACGAAGATTTTATTGTTAGCATTATTGAGCGTCATATTGAAGAAAGTGACATCAACATAAAAAATGCATCAATTATTGTCTCTGGAGGCTATGGTGTCGGCTCAAAAGAAAATTTCAAATTATTGCATGATTTGGCTCATGTACTCGGCGGCGAAGTAGGAGCTTCAAGAGCGGCTGTTGATGCAGGATACGCACCTCACGAACGTCAAGTAGGACAAACAGGGATTACCGTACGTCCGAAACTTTACATTGCATGCGGAATCTCAGGACAAATCCAGCATACTGCAGGAATGAAAGAGTCAGCAATGATTATCTCAATTAATAACGACACAGATGCTCCAATTAATGAGGTTGCAGATTATGTGATTACCGGCGACCTTGGCGCAATTATTCCAAAAATGATTGAAGCATATCATAAAAACACAAAGTAAACGTATCAAAATAAGAGACAGTGCAAACTAAAATTTAGAAAAATGGCAAACTTTTTTACTGATAATAAAGACCTAAAATTCCACTTGACCCATCCTTTGATGCAGAAGATTGTGGGATTAAAAGAAAATAATTACAGCGAAGCAGATCAATATGATTATGCTCCCGCAGACTTTGAAGACGCCATGGATTCCTACGATAAAGTGCTGGAAATTATTGGTGAAATCAGCGGCGATGTTATTGCTGAAAATGCTGAAGATGTTGACAAAGAAGGCGCATTACACAAAGGCGATCGCGTTTTTTATGCCAAAGGAACTCAGGAAAACCATGACAAACTCTATCAAGCCGGCGTTATTGGAATGTCACTTCCGCGTAAATATGCCGGACTGAATTTCTCAATGGTACCTTACGTCATGGCTGCAGAAATTGTATCTCGTGCAGATGCAGGATTTGCAAACATTTGGGGATTACAGGATTGTGCTGAAACCATTAATGAATTTGGCGACGAAGAAATCAAACAAGAGTTTCTTCCACGTTTTAATGCAGGAGCAACTGCTGCAATGGGTTTAACCGAACCAGATGCTGGCTCTGACCTTCAGGCAGTCATGCTTAAAGCAACTTACAACGAAAAAGAAAACCAATGGTATCTGAATGGTGTAAAACGGTTTATCACCAACGGAGATGCTGACATTTCGCTCGTGCTTGCACGTTCTGAAGAAGGAACTCAAGATGGTCGCGGACTCAGCCTTTTTGTTTATGACAAAGCTGACGATGCAGTAATTGTTCGTCGTATTGAAAATAAACTAGGAATTAAAGGCTCACCTACCTGCGAACTGGTATTTAAAAATGCACCGGCTAAATTGGTTGGAAACCGTCGCCTCGGCCTTATTAAATATGTGATGTCGCTTATGAACGGTGCTCGCCTCGGAGTTGCTGCACAATCAGTAGGTTTGGCAGAAGCTGCGTTGCGTGAAGGAAAAAAATATGCCTCTGAACGTATGCAGTTTGGAACTGTCATTCAAGATTTTGCTCCGGTTTACGAATTATTGGCAACCATGGATGCAAAAACAAAAGCGATTCGAAGCTTGCTGTATGAAACAACCCGCTTTGTTGATGTATATAAATCATATACCCATTCAAGCACTGAACGGAAATTAGAGCCCGAAGAACGAAAAGAGCACAAAGCATATACACGGCTTGCTGACATTTTTACCCCAATGGCAAAATTATTCGGCAGTGAATTTTGTAATGAAATTGCATATGACTCCTTACAAATTCATGGCGGTGCAGGATATATGAAAGATTTTCCTATCGAACGCCTGTATCGGGATGCAAGAATCACCAACATTTATGAAGGAACAACACAGCTTCAGGTAGTTGCCGCAATTCGCGGAGTCAGCACAGGTCAATTTCTAAACCAAATTGAAGCCTATGCTGCTGAAGAATATCCTGAAATCTATAGTCCATTATTGGATGAGCTCAAAATCATGACAGAAACCTATAAAAATGCTACAGAATGGGTTGATCAGGAAAATGATAAAACAGAAGAGAATAATGATTTTATGGATTTCCATGCAAGACGACTTGTTGAAATGGCAGGTTACATCATTATGACATACTTGTTAATTCGGGATGCAAAACGCGATGAATCTTTCGGAAAACAAGCGCGTATCTTTTTGCGTTATGCCAGCTCCAAAGTTTCAGCACATGAAAAGCATATTTATTCAGTAGATGCTGATGCATTAGCTGAGTACAAGTGTGAAGCATGAAATGAGTTTAAACTTTTAGACTGAACTCATAAATAAATTTATAATATTTAAAAAGCGATTGACATAACTGCCAATCGCTTTTTTTGTTAATCATTCAAAAAAAAGAGAGACAATTCAGTCTCTCTTTTTCAGTATATTGTATATTTATCTACTAGATACTAGAAATAGTTAATATCAACAAAATAAGTTTGTTCAGCTTGAGTTGCTTGTCCAGTAGCACCAGCAGTATAAATTTTATCGATGATAGAATCGTCTGTTTGAGTTTGTTCAGTCTCAAACTGATTTCCTTGGATAGTTACATTAACAGCCTGATGCGTTGCAGTTGGCAATGTTATTGAATACGTACCATCTGCGCCTACAGTTGCTTTATACTGTAAAGTTTGGTATGCATAACCAGCTTGTGGGTTCAACACAAGGTCTTGAGCGTTAATACGGAAGAAAATTTCAGTTCCTTGTGGAGCTTCTTCCATACCTCCGTCACTAAGGTCAATATCAGCATATACAGTACCTTTGATTACAGCAGTTGGGTTTGTTCCCGGTTCAACTTCCTCAGTGTTATCACATGAAGTGAATGTAAAAACACCTGCTAAGAGGATCATAGTAATAAATAATGACTTTTTCATATCAATATAGTTTTAAAAGTTTAAACAAAATTATTAATTAAAAATGAAAGATTAAGAAAATATTTCCAAAAGCATTATCAGTATCTAAACCGAAATTAGTGTCTCTGGCAATATCAGTAGTTTGAGTTTCCACTTCAGTACCTGTCCAACGTTCTTCAACGCGAGTACCGTCAGTAATAACATTAAAAGCAGGACCCCAACCGAATTCACCACCAAGTGATAATTTAGGAGCGAGAAAATACTCTACACCAACAAAGGCACGAAGACCAACACCAATGTTTGTCAAATTTTTAATTTCTGTCAAACGACCGGTTCCAGTGATGTTTCCTCCAAAGTTGGTTGTGTTTGGATTATTGAAATCAGAAGTGATTGAGTTTCCATAGAAGTATTTTGTACTATTTTGGCTATATTGGAATATTACCATACCACCGAAATAACCCTGAATACGACCATGTCCACGACGCATTTCGTAACCAGCACCCAAATGAACATTTGTAAAGTTAAGTTTCATTTCGTCTGTTACCAATACATCAGGATCGGGCACATCAAGATCTTGCATGATGAACTCTTGATCAGAAAAACTGTTGAACCCGAGACGAAGCTCACCACGAACAGCTGCATCATCAGCAAGATAATACTTACCTACGATAGCCTGATTGTTAATAAAGTTAGTGAATACGGTATTACCAGCATCACCATTAAACATGTTTCCCATGTAGTTTAAAAACGGAACAGCATCAAACCCCAAGCCGATATCACCGGATTCGGGTAAAATGTACACGCCGCGTTTAGACATGAAGTCCTCTTTGTCCTGAGCCTGAAGGGTTAGTCCAAAACCAAGAACAGCAATTATTACAATTACAATTTTTTTCATAGTTTTTAGTTTTTATATTTTTACAAATTTAATAATTAATTAACAAAAAACAAATTTTACAAATATTGTGCCAAAAAAAGGAGGACATAAATCCTCCTTTCCATAATCAAATATGTAAAATTACTTTGCTCGCCTTGGGCGATATTCGCTCGAGACTGATAATTTCTGACGTCCTTTTGCTCTGCGACGAGACAAGACTTTACGACCTGTCTTACTAGACATACGTTCTCTAAACCCGTGCTTATTATTGCGCTTCCGTACTGATGGTTGAAATGTCCGTTTCATTCTTATTATTTTTAAAAGTTTTACTTCATGTTTAGGAAGTGCAAAAGTAACACATTTTAATCAAGTAACAAATAAAATTACTTTTTTTTTCGTACTTATTTCTTTACGAGCACTTAATATCTCAAAAAGTATATCTATGCTGAGTGGGCATAAACTAAGTTTTTATAAAGACACAATGCATTAAATATAAAGGCGTTATACAAATACAAAAACGCACTTTATGCCCTGTTGAAGTACAATGGCAAATGCACCAACTTCTTCGTTTCAAAAAATGGCGCATTAAAAACATCCGACAACTCCCACATTTTATATTTACGAAATAACTTTAGTTCATCCTGAAGATCTCCACCCTTCAGGTAATACAATCCTTGATGTTGAAATTTCTGGTGATATTTTAACAAATGCTTTGTCATAGAAACAAATTCTGGCAATCTTGTCACAGCTCGCGCTGTCATGTAATGATATACGCCTTTATGCTCCTCAGAACGCGCATGGATAACCTCAACATTATCTAAACTAAGTGCTTGCTTTACTTCAGTAATTACTTTTATTTTTTTTCGAATAGAATCTAGCATAAAAAACTGAACTTCAGGAAACATTATTGCAAGTGGAATTCCGGGGAAACCGCCACCGCAACCAATATCAATTACTTTTGCCCCCTTCGAAAATCGCACAAATTTCACAATAGACAATGAATGCAATACGTGATGCAAATAAAATGAATCCATATCCTTACGGGAAATCACATTAATACGGGCATTCCAGTATTCATACAATGGCTTCATCTGCTCAAACGCATTTATCTGGTTTCCACTTAAGTGAGGGAAATAATGTGTGATTTGATTCATAAATTACATGTTCTTCATATCAGGTTTTAGCATAGCCTGCAACAATTCTCGGGAACGAAACAATTGAGCCTTTACCGTTCCTAATGGGATATCAAGTTCCTCAGAAATTTCTGCATAACTCATTTCACGATAATAACGCAATTTTATCAGCGTACTATAACGAGGCTTAAGCTGTCGGATAATATCTTTTAGCATTTCTGCTTTTTGATCTTTTATCAGGCGCTCTTCAGGATCCAATAATGTAGTTGCTACATCAACAGTATACCGATTTTCTTCATCGTGATAATAAGCATCAATAGGGTAAGTTTTCTTTTTTTGTTTTCTAAGAAAATCGACACAATTATTGTTTGCTATTTTGAACAACCAGGTACTAAACGCAAAGGCAGGTGTATATTGGTGGATGTTGTTAAATGCTTTTCCAAATGCTTCAATGGTTAAATCTTCGGCATCAATTTCATTATTCACCTTTTTAAGCAGCATAAAGAAAATTGTATCGCGATAACGCTGTAGCAATTCAGCAAAGGAAGACTCTTCTCCATTCTTAGCCTTTTCTACCAGCACCAAATCATATTTTGCCTTATCGGATAAATTAGAGCTTATTTCCATTCCTTTCTTTTCGATTTCTTATTTCCTGAAAGTGCAAAGATAATATAATTTAAAGGTAAAATCACATCTAAAAACACAGACTTTCCGCTCAGCCTTATTTCATTAAGTAACAAAGCCTTACTGCGACAAACCACCCACTCTAGAAGCTTTACAATCAGCCAAACAGACAATAAAGCATAAATATAAATACTACTCCAAAACAAAAATGCAGTTAAAGCAACCAATAATGGAGATAATACTTGATTAATTGGCTCTATCAACAACAAGAACCGCAGATGTGCAGCATAATATCGACTCGTTGACATGTGCCGACTTTTTTGGTCTTTCCAATCTGAAAAGGAATATGCCGAGATAGATTCTGTTTTTCCGTCAGCAGAAAAACAAACTGCAGTTCGTTTTGATTTGGCATAAGCGTTCACAAATAAATCATCGTCACCGGATGCCATTTGAAAAAAACCTGCAAATCCACGATTTTCTACCCATAGAGATTTCCTATATGCAAGATTACGGCCAACGCCCATATAGACATGTCCCAATCCGGCATATCCGCCATAGCGCATTGCGATTTTCAATGTATCAAATCGAATTAAACTATTTAGCACTGATTTTTCATGTCGATATCCTCCATAGCCCAAAACAAAATCATTATTTTCATGCATATGGGCAGCCATCGACTGTATCCAATTTTTACTTGCCGGAGAACAATCGGCATCAGTAAAAAGGAGCCACTCATTTTTTGCCGCCTTTATCCCGATACTTAAAGCCAGTTTTTTGCCGCGTCGCTGCACTGCATTGTTAGGCACCCAACTAACGGTTAAATTATCATGTTCTTTTTGCATTTCATACAATGTCTCTCTGCTGTCATCAAGGGAGCAATCATCAACGACAATGACTTCAAAGTCGGAGTAATCCTGCGATAATACTTGAGGTAAAAACCGCTTTAAATTTTCAGCTTCATTTCTAGCCGCAATTATCACAGATACCGGGGGAAATTCAGGATGTATTGGCTTAGTTTTTTTAGATTTTCCTGCCCGTAAAAACACAATAAGTGCAAAAAATGCACGCATTAACAAGCTCAGTGCTACTGCGCCAAACAAGATATAAAACCAAATACTATTCATTGTCAGTTTTTAATTTGGCTTCGTTCCAGATTGCATCCATCTCTTCAAGGCTCATGTCTTTCAAGCTTCGATTCATATCTCGCGCTTTGTTCTCCAGATAATTAAATCGATATCGAAATTTAATATTTGTCCGTTCTAATGCATTATCCGGATTCACATCATACAGGCGGGCAGCATTTACAAGGGAAAAAAACAAATCGCCAAATTCTGCTTCTACTTCATGCTGTGATTTTGATGCAATCGCCTCTTTCAGTTCTCCCATTTCCTCTTCAACTTTATCCCAGACCTGAATTTTCTCATCCCAATCAAATCCAACCGCCCTTACTTTATCCTGCATTCGATAAGCTTTAACAAGTGAAGGCAAAGAATTTGGGACACCACTTAACACCCGTTTATTTTTATTCTCTTTTAGTTTAATTTGCTCCCAATTCTCCTCAACCTCCTGCGAATCTTTCACTTTCACATCACTAAATATATGAGGGTGACGAAAAATCAGTTTTTCACTGATGCCTTTTAGAACATCAGAAATGTCAAAAGCTGATTTTTCAGATCCAATTTTTGCATAAAACACAATATGCAGTAAAATATCTCCCAGCTCCTCACGAATGGAATCCAAATCATTATTAATTATCGCATCTGCGAGCTCATAAGTTTCCTCAATTGTTAATGTCCTTAATGATTCCAGAGTTTGTTTGCTGTCCCACGGACATTTCTCTCTGAGTTCATCCATAATATCCAACAGCCGCTTAAATTCTTGTAATGATGATTCCATGATAAAAATTTTGAACAAAGAAATGGAAACATTTTTAATGGTTAAAGCATTGAATGAAAAAGTTTGTAACAGACAAGGCTAAGTTTTCAACCGTATAGATTTATTTTGATTGAAATGAAAAACCTATTCCTGCTTCAATTGTTTCTGCATTAAATCCATAAGCTTTAACCGTCACATTAATAAAGAAATTTTCAATAGGATAATAGCGAAGTCCCAAGCGCTCATAAGCCCATTCATCTGTTTTTAAACCAAGAACTCCGACTTTATCTGGTGAAGGGATTAAATAAACTCCTCCGGCAATAATAAAACGTAATCGCTTGAGCACAAACTCATGATTAATTGCCATCCCGAGCCGCGACAAATCTGTCCATTCGTATTCATGATAAACGAAACCATTATCCCAATATGAATAATTAAACGACTCATTGTAAAAACCATCCAGTGATAATCCAATTTTTCTATGAGAAGCATACCTATAATTATACCCCAAAGTAATAACTGCTGTTGTGAACATTTGATTTGTCCCCACATTCTGTACAAGTGTTCCAATATCAACCCTTCCCATGGCACCCATAGCATAAATTTCATGGTTTGGTTTCCACACAATGGGTCGTTTCACACCGGAAAATTCATTGTACTCCCCTTTTAAATAATGTAAAACGCCGAGGTTTAGATGTAATTGGTTTAAGCCTTTGTTTGGTATTCGCGTTCCGCCATTTGAATAGTGTGTCAATCCAAAACCCATACCGAAAGCGGTTTCTTTTGTCATCCAATATCTGCCTTGAAAACCGGTATTAAACAAATAATTTACCCAAGTAGAAATTGCTGCGTTTTCAGGATTATCGTATTGATTAAATCGTTCGGAAACATAGGTGAGTCCACTTGTAAGTCGATACATAATTTCAAACTCGGGTTGTCGGACAATCGGGACCTCAAGAAAGCCATAAAATCCAAGGGCATATCCTAACACATCAGGATTATTCATATAATTATAATGAATACCAACGCCAGTCATTGGATAATTGTATGCAACATGCCAATTTTCATTTCCTGCCATCTGCAATCCAAACTCTAATTCGGTGCCATGCGTAAAACCTTGTTGCAGATTTTTCATTTTTTCATGATGAGGCATTACCCGACCAGTTAAATACTTTGCATTTACAAAAACTGGCAAATTTCCCAATTGCGCAGCCCCTGACATCGTCAAGCAAAAAAACAATATAAAAATCAATGGTTTCTTCATCATTCAAAAAATTCAATCCTTATTTGCACTCCAACCTCTAGATTCATTAATTGTTGAATATTAGCTTCTCGCATCGCAATTTCTAACAAATTTAACGAATTAAAAACTGCTAAAAACTCACCTTGTTTCACCCTTAGATAAGATTCTGAGATTTTCCGTATTTGATTTCTTTCAGAGACAAAACTAATTACAAATCTCCGCTGCTGTCGTAAAGATTCAAAATAATCGCGATGTAAATTTGTTATTGCATTTCCATAAGAATCAAAATAAACAATCCCAACATGCATAATATTCCCTTCCGTTACCGGGACAAGTGTGGTATTTTCTTTCCCTACAATTTCCTCGCATCCAATTTCTTTCGGAGTCATTCCCTTTGCAATTGCTGCAGCAAGTTGAGCAAACACAGAATACTCAGGAAAAATGCTACCTTCATAATCCAACGCATCGTTTACAAAATATATATGCTCTGGCTTTTCACCCAAAATAAATGGCCAAAAACCCAGATCAGCACCAATAAAAAAATGCGACTTATGAACAATTAATACATGAGGTGTTTGTGGGGATGATGATGAATTAACACAATTTAAATGGATTGTACCTTCGGGAAATTGCTCCCAAGCGGCTTTCAAAACAAATGCGGCTTGCATACTATCAAAAGGGGCAATATCATGTGTGATAACAGACACAGCATAGCCAGGAATCAATTGCTGCAAGCGAGATGTAAGACTTGCCATATAATAATCTTCCTTTTGCCAATCAGATATAATGCTGATATTTTTTTGCATGGATAAAAAAAGCCATTTTTGTCTGCATAAAATTAGAAAATTAAATATTTTTGCATAACAATATTATGACAGAAAAATCATTTCTTATCAACATGCCCGACCCAAGCGCTTTGCACGGGAAAAACGACTCCAATTTGGAGATCATAAAGCAACATTTCGCAAAACTTAAGCTGGTTTTTCGTGGCGATACTGTCAAAGCAATTGGCGATATCGAGCAAATAAAAAGATTTGAAGAGTGTTTGGAGTTAATAATTCATTATCATGACAAGTTTCAAAAACTAACAAAGGAAAATGTACGTGAGATTTTAAATGCAGACCCGGGAATGTCAGAAGCGATTCAACATTCGGATGATGATATTTTGGTTTATAACACCCTTGGAAAACCAATAAGAGCGCGTACCGAAAACCAAAAGAAACTGGTTGAATTATCAAAAGAAAATGACTTGCTACTCGCAATAGGTCCAGCTGGAACAGGAAAGACTTATACAGCCATTGCCTTGGCAGTAAAAGCACTTAAAGAACGAAAAGTAAAACGCATTATTTTAAGTCGTCCGGCAGTTGAAGCAGGAGAAAACCTCGGCTTCTTGCCCGGAGATTTAAAAGAGAAACTCGACCCCTATTTGCAACCTTTGTATGATGCATTATTGGATATGCTGCCATACAAAAAGCTTGAAAAAATGCTTGAAGAGCAGGTCATACAAATTGCACCACTTGCATTCATGCGCGGACGAACGCTCAGCAATGCTTTTGCAATTTTAGATGAAGCCCAAAATGCCAGCAAAAATCAATTAAAAATGTTTTTAACACGCATGGGAGAGCAATCTCAATTCATTGTAACAGGAGACATTACACAAATTGACTTACACCATAAATCAGATAGCGGATTACCGTTTGCAATAGACATTTTACAAGACATTAAAGGGATTGGGATTGTAAAATTGGGAAGGAAGGACATCATTCGCCATCATTTGGTTAATAATATTGTCAAGGCGTACGAAGATTCAGAAAACAAATAAAAATTAAATATGAAAACAATTACGAATGCAAATTTTGATTTTCCTGAAGTAAAAAATGTATATCACGGAAAAGTACGTGAAGTTTACACGGTTGAAAATGATCTATTAGTTATGGTTGTTTCCGATAGAATTTCTGCGTTTGATGTTGTCCTACCCAAAGGGATTCCTTTTAAAGGGCAGGTGCTAAACCAAATTGCCTCAGAATTTTTGGATGCAACAAAAGACATTGTGCCAAATTGGAAAATCAGCACTCCTGATCCGATGGTTACAATTGGACATTATTGCGCCCCCTTTCCGGTAGAAATGATTGTTCGCGGCTATTTAACAGGAAGCTCATGGCGCGCATATAAAAAAGGAGCTCGTGATATTTGCGGTGTGCCGATTCCGGATGGAATGAAAGAACATCAGGCATTTGAAAGTCCGATTTTAACTCCAACTACTAAAGCAGAACAAGGTGAACATGATGAAAACATTTCTCGTGAAGAAATTTTGCGTCAAGGTTTAGTTTCTGAAGCAGACTATATTAAATTAGAACAGCATTCGCTTGATCTTTTCAAACGAGGTTCAGAAATTGCTAAAAAACATGGTTTAATTTTGGTTGACACCAAATATGAATTTGGCAAAAAAGATGGACAGATATATTTAATTGATGAAATTCACACTCCAGATTCTTCACGCTATTTTTACAAAGATGGTTATCAATCACGATTTGACAATGAAGAATCACAACGACAACTCAGCAAAGAATTTGTTCGCGAGTGGTTAATGGAAAATGGATTTCAAGGAGAAACGGGTCAAAGCTTACCTGAAATTTCAGATGAGAAAGCTAATGAAATCAGCCAACGATATATTGAGCTTTATGAAAAAATCACAGGTCGCAAATTTGAAAAAGCAGACAACTCTAATCTTAAGTCAAGAATTGAAACCAATGTGAAAATTGCATTAGATTCGCTTTTGAAATAATACTACTTTATAATCAAAGTTTCTGGTATTATACCGATGTAAAATCAGCCACATGGCAGATGCAAAAAAATGATTTACTATCGGTATAAATCAATAACATACTGTCATGGCTAAAGCCCATTTCACCTTTCATATCCTTATTAACCCCGACCTGAAGGTCAGGGTTAAACGTGTGCTCAACTAATACCATGTATTAATCAAAATTGCAAGTATTAGGCCGATGTAGAATCCGCCATGTGAAGGATGCACTATCGGTATAACAGATTATATTGCAAAAAAAAGCACCTCTCGAGAGGTGCTTTTTTTATTTATAGTTAGAATTTGATTATGCTTTATCAGCTGTATCATCCTTCTTATCGTCGGTTTTCTCTTCGGCTTTTTCCTCAGCTTTTCCTTCAGCTTTTTTCGCTTTAGGAGCAGCTTCCTTTGCTTTGGATTTTGCTTTAGGTTTTTCCTCTGATTTTGGAGTCTCTTCTTTTGCTTCAGCTTTATCTTCCTTAGCATCTTCTTTTTTAGCTTTTGCTTTTTTCGCAGGAGTTTCTTTTTTCTCTGCTTTATCATCAGCTTTAGCTTCTTCTTTCTTAGCTTTAGGTTCTGCTTTAGCGTCTTCTTTTTTGGCTGTAGCTTTTGGATCTTTTCCTTTTTCCTCCTCAGCTTTCGGCGTTTCTTTCACTTCAGCTTTTTCGGTTTTCTTAGGTGTTTTTGCAGCTTTTTCCAGATTAACCATTTGCTGTTTCAATTCAGCGAGTCCAGAAACATCACCAAATGTAGTTTTTTCAATTTTGTCACTTATTTTATTGACATTACGACCACCTTGTTTTTTGCCAGATTTTTTCGATTTATCATCTTGTTGTGCACGATTTTCATCTTCGTGGATACGAGAGTGAGAAACGAAAATTTTCCTCGCATCTTTATTGAATTCAACTACTTTGAAGTTCAATTTCTCATCTTGTTTAGCAGGATTTCCATCTTCTTTTACGAGATGTTTCGGAGTAGCAAAACCTTCAACACCGTATGGCAATGAAATGACAGCACCTTTATTATTAAGATCTGTAATTGTTCCTTCGTGGATACTACCAACACTGAAAATTGTTTCAAAAACATCCCATGGATTTTCTTCGAGTTGTTTATGGCCTAAGCTCAGGCGACGGTTTTCTTTGTCAACCTCAAGGACAACAACTTCCATTTCTACACCAATTTGTGTGAATTCAGCTGGATGTTTGATTTTCTTAGTCCATGACAAATCACTAATGTGAATAAGTCCATCAACACCTTCTTCGAGTTCAACAAACACACCAAAATTAGTAAAATTACGCACTTTAGATTTATGATGTGAACCAACAAGATATTTTTCTTCAATATCAGCCCATGGATCTGGATAAAGTTGTTTAATACCGAGAGACATTTTCCGTTCTTCACGGTCGAGTGTTAAAATAACAGCTTCAACTTCATCACGCACATTCATAAACTCTTGCGCAGAGCGTAAGTGCTGTGACCATGACATTTCAGAAACATGAATAAGGCCTTCAACACCTGAAGAAATTTCAACAAATGCACCATAGTCAGCCATTACAACAACTTTACCTTTCACTTTATCACCAACTTTGAGATTTTCATCAAGTGAATCCCATGGATGTGGAGTAAGCTGTTTAAGACCAAGTGCAATGCGTCGTTTGTCATTATCAAAATCAAGAATAACCACTTGGATTTTTTCATCGAGAGTGACAATTTCTTCAGGATGCTGCACGCGCCCCCATGATAAATCAGTAATGTGAATTAATCCGTCCACACCACCAAGGTCAACAAATACACCATAAGAAGTGATGTTTTTGACTGCACCTTCGAGTACCTGACCTTTTTCGAGTTTCGCAATAATTTCTTTTTTCTGAGCTTCCAATTCTGCTTCAATCAGTGCTTTGTGAGAAACCACCACGTTTTTATATTCCTGGTTAATTTTCACCACTTTAAAGTTCATGGTTTTCTCAACAAACTGATCGTAATCGCGGATAGGTTTCACATCGATTTGTGAACCAGGCAAGAATGCTTCTATACCAAATACATCAACAATCATACCACCTTTTGTACGACACTTAATAAAACCTTTAATAATTTCCTCATGTTCAAACGCAGAATTAACACTTTCCCAACTACGCAATGTACGTGCTTTTTTGTGAGAAAGGATTAATTGTCCATCAGGATCTTCAAGCGTTTCAACCATTACTTCAACCTTATCACCAGGTTGTAAATCAGGATTATAACGGAATTCCGTTGCATTAACAACAGCCTCAGATTTGTAACCAATGTTAACAACGACTTCGCGTTTATTAAAACTGACTACGGTGCCGTCAATGACTTCATTTTCGTTAACGGTAGAAAGGGTGTTGTCATAAACATTTTCAAGCTTTTCCATTTCTTCTTTGGAATACACTTCGTCAGTTTTACCGCCATCCTCCCAATCGAAATCATCTGAAGGAGTTGCCCAATCGGTAACTGCTTCTGGATTTACAGGTTCTTCAGCTTTGGGTTTTGCAGCTTCAGGTTGAGGTTTTTCTTCCTCAGTTTTAGCAGGTTCTGTTTCTGCTTTTACTTCTGTCTCAGCCTTTGACTCAACAGGAGCATTTGTTTTTTCTTGCTGATTTTCAGCTGGTTGCTCATTGTTTTGAGCTTCCTTGTTTTTTTCTTCAGTCATCTAATTTGTTTTGTTAATTAGTAGTTAGACAATATTTATAGTTTCACGAGCCGCAAAAGTACATTTTTTTCTCAAATATACAAGGGAAAGTACTGAAAAGTTGAAAGTTATGCTTTTTTTTTATCTTTGTCAACAAAATATAACTTTCGACTGTTATACCTTACATTAGCGAAAACTTAAATATTAAAAATAAAACACATGAAAAAAATTGCTATCGTTTATTGGCCATTACAAGGAAATGTAAGTAAAGCCACAAAAAAAATCCACGCGCTTATTTCAGACAAAGCAGATCTTTTTGATTTAGCATCTTTTGGCTCACGTGAAATTCAACAATACGACTATTTTATTGTCGGAAGTTCAACGGTTGGCGCTGATGCTTGGCAAAATACAAACACAAAAGACAAATGGTTGCCGTTTTTTAAACAAATGGAATCAGAGGGCATCTCTATGAAAGGGAAAAAAGTTGCACTATTTGGTCTTGGAGATCAAGTACTTTATCCAGATCATTTTGTTGATGGCATGGCAATTTTAAAAAATGAATTTGAGAAACTCGGTGCTACAATTCATGGCGAATGGTCATCTGAAGAATATGAACATACCGGTTCAGAAGCAGAGAAAAATGATAAGTTTTTCGGTTTGGCTTTGGATGAAGACAATCAAGAAGACAAAACAGAACCCAGAGCAAAAGCTTGGTTAAAACAACTCGAAAACTTTGAGTTCTAATGACATACCTATAAAATAATATCGGTTGTGTTTCAGAATTTCTTCGCATTTATTCTGAAACACAATTTATACCGATATAGAATCTGCCATGTAGCGGATTCTACATCAGCATAACTTCGTTTAAAACTGTCAATTTATTTCATCACAATCCCTTAGCACTGCGATTTATAATTTATATTGTTTAAGTATTTTGTTAAAATTTTCTGACTTTATAAAATTCTGTTTCTTCTTATTAACCTGAATAATTTCAAGGAATCCTAATTTTACTAATCCTTTCAAATCAGTTCTTGCAGTATAATTTGAAATGCTAAACCTAGTTTCAATTTCTTTTGTATTTAATATCCTTTCTGAATCTTCGTGAATAATTTTTAATATTTGTGCCATTCTATCATTTACAGAAGGTATTTTCATAAAATTAGCTGCTTGAAAAACTTCTTTTTGTTTTCTGTTAATATATTCTTTTAAAGCATCATACGCCTTTTCCATCGTTTTAATATGATATGTAATGAAATAGCTTAAATCATTATCATCTATTTCCGAATATATATATGCTTTTTCATATTGATTTTTCGTGTCTTTAATAATTCTGGAGATTGACAAATATTCTGTTAACCAATATCCTTTTTTTAACATATACCAGTAAAAAACAGCCCTTGCCGTCCTACCGTTTCCATCAACAAATGGATGTATCCAACCTAACATAAAATGAACAATACTTCCTTTTATTATTGGATGAATAAAATCATCTGTATCTGCATTAAAAAAATCACATAAACTATTGATCAATTCTTCTAATTCACTTTCTAATGGAGGAGTATGAATAGCTTCACTATTAACATAATTAACTACATGTATTTCGTCATTATCTCTATATCTCCCTTCATCCTCTGACCTGTCTAATGTTTTATTTGAAATAAGTTGATGAATATAAAGAATCTTTTCTGGTGTAATATCTTCTTTACTATGCTGAACGATGTGCTTCATTGTTATATAATTATTAAGAATCATCTGTTCAGATTTACCTTTTGGTTTCTGTTCTTTCTGAATCATCTCCTTTGCTTTCTTTCTTGTAGTATTTGCTCCTTCAATTTGACTACTGGAAATAGCTTCTTCAATTAAAGAACTAATTACAAATTTATTTATATCTGTATCAGAAATTCCAATATTGCTTCCTAAGGTTCCTCCAAAATGCATATCAAATTTATGCAAAGCTCTTAACATAAAATCTGTTACGACATAAATAAATTTATGCTTTCCAAACTTCACATTATTACTATTGAGTAACCTATGCAATTTTACAGCACTCCATAAATCTTCTGATTTAAACTCTTTATGTTTATATTTTACTTTATCCCAATACAAATATTCATCTTGAATATCTTTTAATATACCTTTCATTTGTAAGGTAAGCATTAAAGATATAATTGTATCATCTTGTTTATATTTAGGTTTCTGCTCTATCATTATGTCATTTTTCACAAATATAAATTAAAATTGCGAGATTTAAACAAAATCT
>JAYEFQ010000120.1:30686-36955 GCA_034658655.1 Bacteroidota bacterium | reverse complement strand
TTAAAGATAATAAAATCATTTGATTTTGACAGGACATTTTCGACATATTTTATTTTTAATAAGCCTTGCTTTATTGCTTTTTACTTGCAGTGCAGCGGCACAGACGATTGAGCTTAATCCTAAAGAACAGATGCTTTTACAGGCGGCAGAGGACAGTCTTGAAATTGAAAATTATCAATATTCACGTCAAGTTTTCTCACAATTACTCAGTCTTCACAACGATGAACTCTATTTTAGACTTAAATATGCTGAATGTTTAGTGTATTTGAACAGCGATTTAACCCAAGCAATTGATTATTTAAAAATGGTTATTCAATCGGGAAAAATGCCTGAGGCATATTACTATCTCGGCTTGGCAAATCATTATCGATACATGTTTGATAAAGCGCTCAAAAATTACAATCTATTTTTACAATCCGAATTGTCATCAAAAGAAAAAGAAGAACTACCGGTTTACCGTCAAATTGCAATGGCAGAAAATGGGGGAAAGCTAGTTGAATATGCTTATTTACTAAATGTGATTGATAATAAGCGACTGACAATCAATGATTTTTTCTATTCCTACAAGCTTGATAATATGGGTGGTCGCTTTGTTCGAAAGCATCCTGATTTTCAAAACCATTATGATAGAAAACAGGAGAAAAACCCTATCATGTTTATTTCCAATGATAATGATTACATTTTATTTAGCAGTTATGGGAGACGTGGTAAAACAGGCAAGGATTTGTATGAAGTAAAACGGCAATCTGACAATAGCTGGGGAGATGCTGTAATTTTAGATAAAATAATCAACACCACTGAAGATGAGGACTTTGCCTATTTGCATCCTGATAAAGAACAATTGTTTTTTTGTTCGAAAGGGCACAACAGCATGGGTGGATATGATATCTTTCGTAGTCAATGGAATGAAGACACCCAAAATTGGGGCATCCCTAAAAATATGGATTTTCCGATAAACTCACCAATGGACGACATGCTTTATGTCAATGACTCTGCAAATAATTTTGCAATTTTCGCATCACGCCGCGATTCTGAAAATGAGCGTGTCAATATTTATAAAATCCTGATAAATAAAGATCCCGAAAAACGGAAAATTGAAAACATGCAAGATTTAATCAAGACTTCGAAATTAGAAATAAACTTGCTTGCAGAAGAACTTGAAACACGAGATGACAACACTGCTAGTGACCAGTTTGAAGTAGAGACAAAGCCAAATGACACGACAGCACTAATTATTGCCAATGACGAGCACAACAACGAACCCGTCTCTTTAGAACTCAAAACTTATAAAAATCAAAAAACTCAATTTGAGAAAAATCTGCAAGACTTAAATGAAATTCAAAACGCATTATCTGATGAACAAAACCAATACAAACAACTTATTGCAGAAGCATGGACATCAGGAGACACCCTTTTAGCAGTTGCCAGTTTAGATGTCATTAATATTATTGACAATGAACAGTCAAAGCTAATTGCAGATATTGATGCCTTTGAATCAATGGTTCAAGAACTCAATTTAAAAAATGATAAACTCCCAGACAAACCAACGCAAACAAAATTAAATGCACTCACCGATAATTTAGAGCGCATCGTTGATAATTACAATAATTTTGATTTAATAAATACGCTTGCAATATTAAGTGAAACCCATAAAGAAAAGCTCAATGCACTTAATACTGAAATTGAAGCAATTAAACAATCATTAAACGAAACACAGAAACAAGGTGGAATTGATAAAATATCTGAAGATGTAATTGCAAGTCATGAGCAATTGCGAAAAACACAAAATCAAAAAATCGCAGAATTATCTAAATTAGAATATGATTATAAGAGCCTGAAAACAAAACAAGAAGAATTAAAGTCCTCGCTAAACGTAATTAAAGCAAACGAAGAAAGCTTAAAGCCTACAAATAAATCCGTTGAAATTCCATTATCTGAAATACAAATTGCAGAACAGAAGTTTACAAATGCCCGGCTCAATAGTTTAAATGAAATCCAACATGAAATTGAACGCACAAATCGTAACAAGTATAATATTAAACCTTGGTTTGAACAATCCGATTATCAATCAACAATAGAAAAAACACTCATACAAGCAGAAGAAAATGCAGAAAACGATTTCCCAAAAACACTTATTGCCGAAAACCCCGATTTAGAAACGGCAATTGCTGAGCGCAATGAGATTGCAGAAGAAATAAAATTATTAAAAGAACAATTAAAAACTGCAGATGAATTACAAAAGCCGAGTTTGTGGAAAGCAATGAATGAACAAATCACACGCTTCGAAGAAAATAATGAAATAATTGAAACTTTTATTTCTGAAAATGAATTAATTGCTGAAAATATTACAGAATCAGAATTAGAAAATGACAATCAAACTACAGAAACATATTCTGAAGTGAAAATCAAATATCCAGATGTGCTTCCATCAGAAGCTGATCGCGAACGCTTTATTAAAGAAACACAAAAAAGTTTAAGTCCAGTTGCAGAAAAACAAAATGAAACAAAAACCGCCATAAAAAACTTTAATGACACCAAGGCATCTCAATTGTCAACGGTTAATGCGACACATCCTCAAGAAGAAATTATTGCATTACGAAAATCCCAAAAGGAATTGATTCAAGAAGCAATTGATTTAAATACAGACTTTTTGGATGAAGAGCAAATCCTCAACAAAGTATTAACCAATGAACTATATCGATTTACAGAAGGAAGTCCCGGGTTTAATGCTGAACTTAATGGACAAATTGAAGAGGCAATTCGTTTAGCTGATGAATCAGAAAGCTTTGAGATATCAGCCCAAAACACCGAAAACCCCATTCGAAAAATGTATTTTCTTGATAAAGGGAACGATAAAATTCGTGAAGCAAATCAACTATTAAAACAATTAAGTGAAGATATTGCAGGTGTTGAAGTTATAGATGAATCATCAACCCAAAGACCAAATACTAAAACAATAAAATCAATCATACAAAAAACTAATGATCAATTAACCGATATCGAAACTTCAGAACCTTTTATTAGCTCAGTTAACCAAAACCAAGCATCATTAATCATTAAAAAAGACGAACAAGCCCGCAAGTATGCATTTCAATTAACAGACTCTTTGTTTGGCACACGAGAAATTGTCCAAACTAAAATAAAAGAAAACCCATCATCCAATGAAGTTACAGATTTACGCCGACAAGAAGATGCCATTCGATTTGAAATCGCAGAAGAAGTTAATCGAATTTACAATGAAGCACAACCTGTTCTCGAAAACAGAATAACTCAAAATCAAAAAACAATTGAATATTTAAATGATATCGGACTAATTGATAAACGACAAATATCTAAATTAATAGATAATCCAATATTAGAAGACCAATCTAATGCTTCAAATACAACACCAATTCAGGTTCATCGCAACATTACTCGTCTATCAAATCATATGAATGCACAAATAGATTTACTACATTCACAAGAAGCACTAATAAATACTGTACGAACAACTCCAACCAAACCGATTCCGGGAGCATGGTATGATTTAGTAAACAAAATGAATCGCTTAGCTGAACCAAAAATACCTGTCGATAAAAACTTCACGGATATTCAGTTAGACACCTATGAGGCAACAGGAATTGCACTTCCTCCGAATGAACGTAAAACAAAAGAAAAGCTTGAGAAAAAAATCGCGAAATATGAAGGGAAAATTAATGAAATTCAAGAAACAATTACCGAAATACGAAATGCCGAAACGGTGGACGATCGAAGTTTAAAAAAATTGGAAAAACTCGAAGAAAAACAAACCAAAGAATCTGTTAAGCAAACTGAATATAAAGTGGAACGGCAAGGCTGGTATTTTAATCTGAAAGAAAAAACTACAAGCGAAAATCCACTTGTTGAAACGGTTTACAGCATTGCAGATAGTTTGAATCAAGTCGCATCAAATCAATTAGAAATCATTGAAGAAAACGATCCAAAACCAAAAGTTAAATTAAAGCAATTGCAATATGCACACGGACTTTTAATTGAAGCAAATCAGTTAAAACAAAGCGTTGAAATGTATGAGCGTAATGTCATCGCTGATAATGCTTTAGTCGCTTATGTTAAAACCTACCGCCCTGAAAACAAAGATATTTATGATGATGCCGAGCTGATTGCAGAGAACATCGAAGATAATGATATTGTCGATAATACAGACGATGATACGGAACAAGATTTTGATGTGACAAATGACATTGCTAATGGCGAAGATGATGAAAATATGCAAAATAACACCAATGAGCTAGTTGACACTGAAACCGATAACAATCAAATTACTGAAACAACAGATACTGAAACGGATTTAAACAATGATACAGAAATAAATGATGATACAGAACAAGATTTTGATGTCACAAATGACATTGCTAATGGCGAAGATGATAAAAATATGCAAAATAACACCGATGAGTTCGTTGACATTGAAACCGATAACAATCAAATTACTGAGGCAACAGATACTGAAACGGATTTAAACAATGATACAGAAGTAAATAATGATACGGAACAAGATTTTGATGTAACAAATGATATTGCTAATGGCGAAGATGATGAAAATATGCAAAATAACACCGATGAGCTAATTGACACTGAAACAGATAACAATCAAATTACTGAGACAACAGATACTGAAACAGATTTAAACAATGATACAGAAATAAATGATGATACAGAACAAAATTTTGATGTGACAAATAACATTGCAAATAGTGAAGATGATGAAAATATGCAAAATAACACCGATGAGTTCGTTGACACTGAAACAGATAACAATCAAATTACTGAGGCAACAGATACTGAAACAGATTTAAACGAAACTTCAGAGAATAAAAATGAAGGGCAAAATACTAATATAGAAGATATTGAGACAGATGAAAATCAAATCGATTCGCAGAATTTAGTGCAGACAAATAATGCCAATGATAGGACACACGAAAATCTCAACATTAACCAGCAAAATATTAATCAAGATGATGAACAAAAAATGCAAACTGGTGATAATACGACGATTTCAACCGATGATGATTTGTATTATCGCATCCAAATAGTTGCATACTCGCGTCCCTTAAATGATACGGCATTTCGTGGAATTTCTCCTGTGGTAGATGAACAAGTTCCAGGTCGAAATATTTATCGATACCTTGCTGGGAAATTCTACAATAGCAATTCATGGCGCAATACATTGCCTTTGGTGAAAAATGAAGGTTTTACCGATGCTTTTCCAGTGGCTTACCTAAATCGAGAACGAATAAGTATAGCCAGAGCAAGGGATTTACGGTATCTCGAAAAAGATTTACCAGCAGAATTTCGAATTTTAAGGGCTACTCAGGATGATTTTATTGCTCAACAGGATGAAACAGATACACAAGTTGATGTCGCTCCTGCAAATCAAGCCACTCATGTTCCTGTTTTGGAAGACAATCAATCGACATTTTACAGCATACAGCTTGGCGCATTTGGTAGCGCAATAAATCAAGATAACATTCGTGGTGTTTCTGCCGATTTTTATCATCGCAAAGGGAATGGATATTTTAAATATTTTCACGGGAAATTCCGAAATTACGAGCAAGCTTTACAACAAAAAGGGATTGTTAATCGCAGCATTGCAGATGCATTTATCGTTGCTTTTAACGGTGGCGAACGTGTGCCGAGAACAGAAGCAGATGCAATATTACAAAATACACCGCCTACTGAAATCACACAAATGAAAGCTGATGAAAATTCATCGAATAAAATCCGTTTCCGGATACAAATCGGGGCATTTTCAAATCCATTACCTCCCGAGCAGTTACAAAATTACCGTGAAGCATTTGCTCCTTATCCGATAAAAAGCACTAACAGAGATAACATTACAATTTATTTTATCGACGGGTTTAAATCGTATGGAACTGCAGGGCAAGCGCTAAAAATAATGGTACGCCCAATCATTGGAGATGCCTTTGTTACCGCATGGCGTGATGATACAAAAATCACAATTCGAGAAGCATTGCAAGCTAATTGATGTTTTTATAGGTGTGCGAGCTTTCAATTTATATAAAAATGTCTGATAATTTGTTTTTTGAATCTATTAAAAAAATGATGTATGTGGTTTTAACCTGACTATATCGTTGTTTAAAATGGATTGCATATATTATAGTCTGTTATTTTCAGTTTTTAGAATTAAATATGTATGTGGTTTTAACTGAAAACATCGGAGTTTATCCGTTTCTAACCGTTAGTAACGGCTATTGCCTTGTTTCGCAACG